>JACRFN010000004.1 GCA_016217875.1 Candidatus Kerfeldbacteria bacterium | reverse complement strand
TTGCAGTCGAATGATTCTGCCACTCCGCCTTAATCAAGAGTCTTTACCAATAATCCCAATTATGATTCCGCAAATTATCAGCCGACTTGGACTGGCATTCAGACGCAAGCAGACCAGATTGCCAAGGCCTTTTCCGCCGCTTTGGTTCAAGGAAATTTAGGGTCAGCCTCTATCAATGGCACAGTTAATAATAGTTCTGGCACAGGGGTTTCTGGAGCCACGGTTTGGATTGACGGCACTCAATTTTCCGCTACCACGGGCCAGGACGGGACTTTTAGTTTTTCTAATGTTGGTCCTTCTGGCGGCGTGCAAATCAAGGCGGCCAAAGAGAGCTATATGGACCAGTCCATTTCCACCTATTTGCCAACCAGCGGTTTAGTCAGCTTGGGCGCGATTACTTTGTACAGTGGCACAATGGGACAGGGCGGCGATTATACCATGCCGCGCGTGGCCAGTTCTTTTCCGCAATCTGGCATGATGGGTTTTCCCACCCAGTCGCCTTCTGGCGGCGTGCCGACTATGGACATTACTTTCAGCAAAGCGATGGATACAACCACGATAGTTGATACTGACGCCAGCGACGCCGGTTCAAATATCTATTTGACCGAAGCGGGCAGTTCGACAAAAATGGGCGGCTCGGTTGCGATGATTTCCGGCTCAACCACCCAGGCCAGATTTACACCAACCGCTACTCTAACCGCCGGCCGTAATTATACTCTATTTATCACTCCCGGGGTTAAAGACACAGCTGGCAATCCTGTTTCTGGCAATGGCCCAGGCGGCGCTTATGTCTTGTCATTTGGTACGACTGGCCAAATGTTTTCCGCTCCCGGCGAGATTACCAATTTTGGCACCGGCAATGCTTTCCCGCCCTTTGTCATTGGTAGTCAGCCGGCCCCGGGCAAAGTCAATGTCGCGACCAATTCTAAGGCCTTTGTCACTTTTTCTGATTCCTTGCAAAATACCACGGCTAATTTAGCCAATGTTAAATTATATCAAGTGGTCAGTCCTTACACGGCTAGTGAAGCCAAGACGTTAGTCAGCACTACTAATAGTTTAGATGCCAGCCAGAAGATTGTTATTCTTACCCCAACGACTTTGAGCGCTAGCGCCAATTATCGGATAGATGTTACTGGCGGTCTCGCTTCCAGCAAGGGCATAACCTTGGGCAATCCTGGCACCTCTGGTTATGCTACTCAAGTAATGTACAAGTCAGATTTCCAAACCGGGGCCAATCCAGACAGCTCTGCCCCGACTATTTCCGGCACGATTCCGGCTGATTCAGCCACGGGCGTCTCCACCATCAAACCAATTGTTATTAGTTTTTCCGAAGCCATGGATCCTTCTACTATTACGGAAACTTCAGTTTCTTTAAAATTAGGCTCAACTGTGGTCGCTGGTAATTTGACCTATGATCCTAATAGTCGCACTGCCACTTTGGTTCCTGGCTACGCTTTAACCGCTTCCAGCACCTATACTATTTATGTGTTGGGAGGTTCAACCGGCGTGAAAGATTTAGCTGGCGTGGCGTTAGCGACAACTCTTCAGCAAACCTTTACCACTGGCAGCGCTGATACCACAGCGCCTCTTGTCACTTCAGCCCAAGCCAATGATTTTGCTTTGAAAGTCAGTTTTTCCCGGCCCATGTTGGCGGTTACCGCCAGCGATATTAATTACGCTTATAGTGTCTTGAAAAAAGAAAACTATGTTGTTAGAAGAGTCAATGGCACGACCGGCGCTACTTTAGCGACCATCACTCTTCCTGATGCTGCCACTTTAAGTTATGATGCTACTTCCCGCAGCGTGGCGATCAACGGCGTCTCTGGCTTGGCCAGCGGCGACTACGCGAATATTGTGGTCAGTAATGTCAAAGATATTGGTTATAATAATTTAGACATTGCGGGCAACGCGGCGACCACCACGGCCCAATCCAGCGCCAAGACCGGCGGATTCAATTTTGGTCCAGGCATGGGTCCGATGATGGATGCCAGCGGCCAGATGATGCACGGCGGGATGATGGGTGGACCGCCGCCCATGGTCGGCACCTTTGTGGATTCAGGCATTGGTTTTGCCCCGGGCGTTAAAGTTTATCCATTTAATACCATGGCCGGTGTGAGCACAATTTATGGCGTGGAAATCCCGATTTCCTATCAGATTCCTAACGCTGGTTTTATTGATATTACTTTTCCCGAAGGCACGGATGTTACTAACGCCAAAAAAGACACCGAGAGTCCGCCCAATACTGATTTGAACGGTCCGGGTCCAGGCACGGTGGTCTTTGGCACGGCCGAAGGAACATTGCCCACTGGCTGGACCACTGGCGGCGCGTCCAGCGATGGCGTGATTATTGACGCGACCAGCCGCAAAGTCAGGGTGATTTTAGGAGCCGTGGCCACGCGGCGCGGCGAAGCCAATTTAACCTCTGGTTCTGGCGACCAGCATGATTTTATCCGTTTGGATATTGCTCAAGTCGTTAATTCCACTCTTTCCACTGGCATTGATACATCAGGCAGCAGCGCCACAGTAGAGACCAAGAATTCTGACGGCACGGTTCTGGAAACCCTGTCTTCTGGCTCTTTCTTTACCAGCGCGGCCGGCGCCTATACCTTGCGCGGCCATGCCACTACGGCTACTACAGGCATTAATGGCATCAATGTATTTTTGATGTCGCCCATGACTGGCCCGATGTCCAGTTCTTCTGCGGCCAATCGATATGGCGCGACTAATGGCGAGTTTATGTTCCAGAATTTGCTGGCCGGCACTTATATG
>JACRFN010000034.1 GCA_016217875.1 Candidatus Kerfeldbacteria bacterium | reverse complement strand
TCTTGGCGAAGGTTACATAATTAACGCCCTTGAAATCAAGCAGAAGTTTAACTTCCCAGACGAGGTTCTAACCTCCCCTGATGTCCAGGCCGCGGCACTCCAAGGGATGATTACTAGGCTTGGCAAAGGTGACATAAATTACGCTCTTAAAATCAAGCAGAAGTTTAACTTCCCAGACGCCGATGTCCAGGCCGCGGCACTCCAAGGGATGATTATTACTCTTGGCAAAGGTTACATAATTAACGCCCTTGAAATCAAGCAGAAGTTTAACCTCCCAGACGAGGTTCTAACCTCCCCTGATGTCCAGGCCGCGGCACTCCAAGGGATGATTACTAGGCTTGGCAAAGGTTACATAGATGGCGCCCTTGAAATCAAGCAGAAGTTTAACCTCCCAGACGCTGATGTCCAGGCCGCGGTGCGGCACCATTCTCGTAATAATTATAACCAAGTGCCTTTAGAACCATATGCCGAAGAATTTGGATTAGAGGGGTTTATAGAGCCATCGCGCCAGCTTAGGCTGACACTGGCAGAGTATTTGGCTATAAATGAACAACAGTTAGCCTCCGTATCAGCGCAACCCGAGGAGCGTGCTCAAGAGGTGTACCAATTGTTGGTTGAAGAGAGCGCGGTGTGGCGCGATAGCCAGAACATTGGGCAGACATTTGGGGCTGGTGCTGAAAATTTTGGGTACGAACGTATGTTTAATTATCTCGATCGTAAAGGCCTTTCCCGCCACGACGGGTTGCATGCTTTTCGCGACATCGTTGCGCTGCAGGAAAAGTCTGGTCTGACTCCAGATGCCTTTTTTAATTCAATCCTTGACCAGGTGCACCGCGATGGTGCCCAGTACGACGAGGGCACGGCGCACCACCACCTGAACGCACTGGCGCAATCACTGCGTGATGTACGTGATGGGGAAGTTCTTAGCCGTGCGGAAAAATTTAGCGACATTATGAAGCTAAAAGATTTAACAGTTCAGTACCGCACGCCCGGTGCGCCCTACGCCTCATGGAAAGCGCTAAAAAAGTTTCATGAATTGGTTGAGCTCTTAGGTAAAACAGAGATACTCCAGGATCTGCAAGAGCTCAAACACCAGGGTAAAGACGCTCTCTACCAGTACATCGAACGGCTCGCTTTTCACCCCAACATATCAACCGAAAAGGTAATGGAGTTTTGGCGTGACCCGGCGGGATTCTTGGAGCTTGGCGACAGCCACACACCCGAAGAGGTACATAACATGAAAAAACCCTCAAACTACGTAGAGTTCCCCAATCTCGACCTCTCGGCCGAAGAGCTGCGTGATGCGCTAGTGGAAGGTGTTTATGACCGTTTGCAGGTATTTAAACCGCTGGAAATTGAATATGCCGTGGCATCTAAGCGCCCTGGCGATTTACGCGAGCACATAGTACAAGCCTTAGGTAAGCGTAGCGAGGGTATAGCTGGCGCCGCCCGTGAGCCGAAAAAACTGTTTAGCGAGCTTAACAAAGTTTTTAAAGCGCGGGGCGCAAAACTGCAGGATTTCTTAACTTCGTCAGAGCCACTGCGGGACGTGGAGCTTAGTGCGCAAGTTGAGCAGTTGTTGGCTAATCAGAAGTTTGGCCTCCCGCCCGCGGGACCGATAGAGCGGTTTCGTGTGAAAATAAATCGCAAGTCCGATCCCGACGGCGTGGTGGCAGGCAACGACACAGCCTGTTGTATGCCCTTTGGTAGCGGCAAGAACAACGTGTATACCTTTAATCCCATCTGCGCGTTACTCACGGTGCAGCGCCAAACTATCGATGGTGGCTGGCGTACCCTGGCCCAGAGCGTGTTGACCGAAGATATCGCCGTTGGCAAGAATGTAGCTGAGGTGGTAGAACAACTTAAGGGTGAGAACACCAGACTCAATAATGTGATCGGGGAAGAGGTACTGCGGTCGCAACCAGGTATTGTGACGTGCGACAACATTGAAGTGTCACCCAACTACCAGGATCACGCGGTTATTGAGAGTCTTTATCAAGATTTTTTACACGAGTATTTGGCGAGGTTTGGCGCGCGAGACAAACTTGATTCTTTTAAGGTGATTGTTGGCCAAGGCTTTACCGATCTCGATGTTGAGTGGTCAAAGGTGCCGAACGAATTTATACCGCGCGCTCCAGTGGGGTACAGCGATAATCTAGGCAAAGAGTGTTATGTGATTGATTACAACAAAGCTAAGCCAATGGAGGTACAGTTTGTGGAGCGCACTGTAAATTTGCAGGAGCGACAGGTTTCTCCGGAAGTAGCTCAAAGTCTTCCCCGAGGCGTTTCAGGTCTTAGTTTTCGTGACGCGATTGCCGTGGCCTACATTGAAGGCAAAGCGTATAGTAGTAACGAGAGCTTGATGGAATATTTACACAATATGGAAAATGCCCTCATTGCCAAAGATGTGAATAATACAGCCAAGGGACGCCCCAATATAAGCTTTAAGTACCAAGATGAGCAGGGCGTTATTCACGGGTATATTTTGGCGTATGAAGGGAGGGTGCATAAGGAAGGCGAAGAGGTGGTATATGTTTCTGATCTTGCTTCGGATGGTAATGCTCGAGCCGGCGGCTCGCTCATTTTAGCTTTTACCCAGGAGTATAAGCGTAACTATATTGATGCTGGAAAGCTATTCCCTATCTACGCGCAGATGCGTGAGCAGACCTCATTCGCAATAGTTCAAAAGCAGTTAGAGAAGTTGGGTAAAGGAACTGGCGTTGAATTTGAATTTGAAGAGCTAGGCACCTACGAGGTAGGTGGAGATACTATGCACGAGGTAATGATTAGACCACAGCGGAAAGAATAATTAAAATAAGCTTTGATTTTTGATATTTACATTTTTAATTTTCTATTGTGCCTCTTTATCTTAAACCACGTAAGTTAGATTTTTCTTCGGGCAGTGAACCACTGGCCGTGTTAAATCAGCACGAAGCCGAGGCTTATGGCATTCAGGCCGGCGATCGGGTGGAGCTATCATGGGATCATGAAAAAGTTATCGCCGCCGTGGAGATTAGTTCCAGCCGGGTTAATTCCGGAGAGATAGGTTTATGGCGCGAGGTTTGGCGCGGCCGCAGGCTGCGCCGTCAGTCAGTGGTGGAGGCGGAATTGTTGTCGCGGCCGCCGTCCATTGAGGCTATTAAGAAAAAACTTTTAGGCCAGGAACTCGGGTATGATGAAGTCTACGCCATCATTGCCGACATCGCTTCCGGCCGTCTCTCGCCGGTGGAGATTACTTATTACGTGGCCTCTGGTTTTGTTAAACCTAATACTGACAATGAGCTTTATTATTTATCGCGCGCCATCGCCGCTACCGGTGAGCAGATGAATTTGCCCATGCAAGTAGTGGACAAGCATTCGGTCGGCGGTCTGCCTGGTAACCGTACCACTATGCTGGTGACGCCGATTATTGCCAGTCTGGGGCTTTATATTCCCAAAACCTCCTCGCGCGCCATTACCTCGCCCGCTGGTACGGCCGACACTATGGAGGTTTTAGCCCCGGTCACCTTTCCCCTGAGTCGGATTCGTGAAATTGTGAAACGCACTCACGCTTGTTTGGTCTGGGGAGGCGGGCTTAACCTGGCGCCGGCTGATGACCGTATCATTAAGTTGTCTCGGCCTTTAGGCCTTGAGCCTTACGATAAAATGATTGTTTCCATCATGGCTAAAAAGGTGGCCATGGGAGTTGATTACCTGGTTATTGATATGCCGGTAGGGGATACGGCTAAAATAACTACGCGTAAATTAGCCAGGCAACTAGAGGACAAGTTTATTTACCTTGGCCGGCGCCTTAATATGAAAGTTAAGGTGATTAAGACTTTAGCCAAGGAACCGGTCGGCCGCGGCATCGGGCCGGCTTTGGAGGCCCGCGACGTACTGCGTGTTTTGCAACAGAAACCGTTAAAACCGCAGGACCTTGAAGATAAGGCCGTGTATCTGGCTGGTGAGTTGCTGGAACTAAAGAAGTTTTGCCGCCCCGGGGAAGGGGAGAGGCTAGCCAGAAAGCAGCTGCAGTCTGGCGCCGCTTGGCGCAAGATGCAGGAGATTATTGAAGTGCAGGGCGGTCAGCCCAACATTAATGCCGATGCCGTAGCGGTGGGCGCCTACCGTTATGAAATACATGCCCCCCGTGACGGCCGGGTGGGATTGATTGATAACCGGGCCATCAATGGCGTGTGTATGAACTTGGGCGCGCCTCATGAGAAAATAGCCGGGCTTCATCTTCACGCCCGCTGGAATCAAAAAGTGAGTCGGGGCGATAAGTTGCTTACCTTGTATGCTCCTAGCAAAGAGCGACTGGAGCTCGGGCTCAAGGCACAGGAGCGTACGCCAGTGATGACCATTAGTTAGTAATTTATTTGACATTTGTCATTTGGATTTTGGATTTAATTATTTATGTCTTGGCTCACCGCCGCCTTATTATCCGCGTTTTTTGCCGGTTTAACCGCCATCCTGGCCAAGATTGGCGTGGCGGGCGTTAATTCCAACTTAGCCACGGCCATTCGGACAGTTTTTATTTTAGCCTTGGCCTGGGCTGTTGTCCTGTGGCAGGGCCAAGCCCGCGACCTGATGAGCATTTCCCATAAGACGTGGCTGTTTCTTTTTTTGTCGGCTGTGGCCACCGCTTTGTCTTGGTTATTTTATTTCTACGCCTTAAAAATGGGAGCGGCCGCCAAGGTGGGGCCGATTGACAAGCTGTCTCTGGTTTTTACCGTGGTGCTGGCCGCCCTAATCTTAGGCGAGTCCTTAACCTTTAAGGTAATAGCTGGTACCATACTTATGGCCCTCGGAGCAGTCCTGATTGCTCTTTAATCATATATTATTATGAAACAAACCAATGAACAGTTAGTAGATTTTGTAGCCAAAGCGCGAGCCGCGGGTAAATCAACTGAGTTGATTCGCGGCCTGTTGCTCAAGTCAGGTTGGGCTGCTGAACAGGTAGCCCCATACTTAGGTAGCGGCGACGAATTGGTACCGCCGCCCCCGCCTCCGCCCAAATCTTCGGGCCGCGATATATTTTTTTATCTTTTAGCCTTTTTTACACTGGCTATTAGCGCCGTGGGCTTAGGGGGCGTAATATTTGCCATTATTAACAGTTATTTTCCCGACTTAGTGGTGGGATGGTGCTACCGATGCCAGGCAAATTTCCAGACGCCGCTGGCTTCGTTGGTGGTAGCCGCGCCAGTCTATCTATTTGTCATGTGGAAACTGCAGCGAGATATTAGTCGGGGTTTGAGCGATTCACGCTCCCGCATCCGCAAAGTCTTAACCTATATCGCGCTATTCTTAGCCAGTGCCACGGTCATTGGTGATATCATTGGCCTGGTTTATAATTTCCTCGCCGGCCAAGTAAATACCAGGTTTATCTTAAAAGTACTGACTATTCTGCTGCTGGGCGCCTGGATTATTTGGTATTATTGGTTGAGCTTAAAGCTTGATGACCGGGCGGAGCGCGGGTCAGCCGCCACCGCTCCACGCCACTTCCACCGTTATCAGGCCCTGGCCTTCGCTGTCGTATGCGTGATAGCGCTGGTCAGCGGTTTTGCTCTTATGGGCAGCCCAGTTGAGCAGCAGAAGATAGTACGCGACCAACGCCGCCTGAGCGATTTGCAAGTATTACACAGCAGCATTCAAGAGTATTACGCCCGTGAACAAAAAATGCCTCCTGATTTGTCTAGCCTTACCCAGGGTTACAAACCAGTAGGACCCCAAGATCCAACCTCAGCCCAGCCTTATGAGTATATGGCGGGTCAGGGTTCTGCCTACCAGCTTTGCGCTGTCTTTGAGGCGGAAGACCCGGTTATTTCTGATTTATCTGCGCCACGACCGGCCTATGGGCCTGCTTATGGGCCTTATGACGTGAATTGGACACACCCGTCTGGGCGACATTGTTTTAATCTTGAAGCCAAAAGACCTAAGTAATTATTAAGACCACGACATATGCGCGTACGCGTTGACCGAGATTTGTGCATCAGTGCCGCCTCTTGCGTTGCTCTTCTGCCCGAAGTGTTTGAGCTGGATGAAGCCGGCAAGGCTATTATTAAAGCCAAAGATGGCAGTAAGACAAGTGAGTGGACTGATTACAGCAAACTCCCGGCCGAGGCCAAAATGGTGCTGGAAGCCGCTCGTTCCTGCCCGACCAATGCCATCATCATTGAGGATGACGATGGCAAGCAGATATATCCCTAGCCCTTGCTTACCAACGGCTCTCAGGGCCGTTGGTTTATTACTGTAAGATTTTGTCTTCAGCTTCGTTTATTAAATAGAAGATGAATTGGTTTAACTCGGCCGCCAAAACTTGGTTGTGGCTTGATAGTGCGGCCATGACCTTAAGCAAGCCTGCCACCGCCGGCGCGACAGTACTTGATGTCATACCTAGTCGTTGGTACAACCACGGTCAGGCTAAGAAGTATTCGTACTTTATTGTTGACCCTAGCACTAATAATTCGGAGGAGCTTAAGGTAGCTGATTGGTCAGGCGCAAGCTCGGCCAATGCCCAGGTGTCGGCCACACTTATTGAGCCCTTGCGTAATAGCTACACTTCCGAAGCCCGTGTGGCGCCCTTGCTTGGTACTTATTATGGCTACTATCCGCCTGTAGCCCCAGCCATTGATTTGGGCGAGTATCAAAAGGGCGACGCTATTGTCATCGCGCATCTGTCGCAGTGGTGGGGCAAGTTCTTTGGCCCAGTAACCAGCAATGAACCAGATTATTATATAGTGGAGCAGAGTATTGATCTTCCTGAAGCGATTTACCGTTTAACTTTTGATGACGGTTTGCATTATGATTGGCGGGGCCGTAATGTGAGAGAGGGGTATAACGACGGCAGCTTTGATGTTTATGCGGCCGGTAGCGGGGTGACCAACACCAATCCTCAAGTTACCGTACCCACCAAGCCCGAAGCGCCAGTTATGACCGAGACCACCGCCGCCGCAGAAAAAATTAAGAAGATAGAGTATGAGGCCGGAAAAGTCTTTGCCGGTCAGGTTCAGGAGGTGGCGCCAGAGGTTAAGCTGGAGCGCGCTAAAGAACTCGTAGCGCGAGCTGAGAACATTATGCGTAAGATTAAGGCTTTACAGGCTGAGCTTGATGAGCTTACGCCAGCCCTGGCTGCCATGCGCGATTTCATCGCCCTCGGCACACAGACGACCGACAAGCTCGGGGCGGGAGAACGAGCTGGCGTAGTCAATAGTTTCTATACGGCTTTTGGCAATGTCCCCCAGAGCGAAACTGAATGGGCGGATGTTATCAAGATAGCTAATGGTCGTTTCCCGGAGCAGACCAACACGGCGCGTGAGAGGGCGGTAGAGGGCACCTTCAAGAAAATTTACACTCGCGCTCCTGACCGCAGCAATCCTAACGACAATGCGGCGGTGGTGGTGATGGCCTACGGCCTTAGGAGCGCCAATCGCAACCTTAATTCAGAACAGGCCGCCATCAAGAGCTTTAAGTCGATCTTCAGTAAAG
>JACRFN010000001.1 GCA_016217875.1 Candidatus Kerfeldbacteria bacterium | reverse complement strand
AGAAAATGTTTTAGCCATTGAACTTACTCCTGGTCAGTGGCTGTCCCGCGGCTACCCCTGGTGGGAGGTGGTATTTATTACCGGTTCCATTAACGCTTTGCGGTTTATATTGGAAATTGCCGTTTATTGGAGCGGTATAAGTATCACCAAGCTGCTGTTTAGCGGAGTTAGTCGTGTTCTGCAAATAGTTGGCTTGCGCGAGCGACTCAAGCAGGCCTGGCTACAGTTACGGGAGAGATTTATCAGCGTTCGTCGTGGCAATGAGGAAGTGGATGTAACTTTGTCGTTTTGGCCCAGCTTTGAGTTTAAGGTCATCCGCCATATCAAACGTCGTATGCAGATAAACGGGGCCTTAGCCAGGCGCGCTATTATTCGTAAGGTGGGAGCCGGCGGTTATGTCGCTTTGTTTCTGGCCGGTATCGTTCCTTATGTGGCTGCTTTAGGCGCTTTGGTTGTGAGTTTGAGAATCAACTCTCACAACTTGCGTGAACGGCCGTGGCTTCTTGTCAACAGTTATTTATGCCTGGTGGCCGGGAGCATTGTACGTATGTTAATTTTGGTGGTAATGGCTGTGTTATAGTGAGCCTGAAAAAATGAAGGAGGAGAAAAACAAAACAATCAATAATAACTTGCGGGGTTCTAATGAAAAAAATTCTATTTGCCGATGACGAAGAGGCGCTTCTTTCTGCGATGCAGGGGTCTTTGGAAGAAGCCGGCTATATGGTGATAACGGCGCCTGATGGAGAAAAAGGACTGGCTCTTTGCCTTGAGCATCAGCCAGACCTGGTAATAACCGACAACCAAATGAGTCCGGTAGATGGGCTGGAGATGGTGCGAGGCATCAGACAGGCAGGGGCCACGGTACCAATAATTGTGCACTGTAGCTCCCTCAACGGAAGACTTAAAGCTCAGTATCAAGAGCAAGGAGTCAAAACATTTCTGGATAAGCCGGTAACAGAAGAACAGTTGTTTCAAGCCGTGGCCCTGGAGTTGGGTCAGGAGCAACAAAGCCAAACAAAAACATAGTAGTATTTGGTACTGCAGGCCGTCACCATGTCTCTTAATAGAGGTGCGGGGGCGGTTTTTTATTGCCTGCTAAAATGAACGTCGCTCCTTGATTTCCTGCTCAAGTTGAGCTATGAATTCTGCTCGCTCCAGATTAGTAAGCTCTTTGTGCCCCCGGCGGCGGATAGCAAGTTGCCCTGACGACATTTCCTTATCACCAACAACTAAGGAGTAGGGCACTTTCTCGTGCTCGGCCTTTCTGATTTTGTTACCGATGGTTTCGTTGGCGTCGTCCACTTCGGCGCGTATGTTGTGGTCACGCAGCTCAGCAGAAAGTTTACCGCAGAATTCGTGATGACTAGCCCCCACTGGCAGCACTTTAACTTGCACCGGCGAAAGCCACATAGGAAAAGCGCCAGCGTAATGTTCAATAAGTACCATCAGGAAGCGTTCTGGTGAGCCGAGGATGGCGCGGTGAATCATTACCGGCCGTTTTTCAACACCAGCCCGGTCTATGTAAGTAAGTTTAAAGCGTTCCGGCAGAAAAAAGTCTATCTGTACGGTGGAGAGCTGCCATTCGCGGCCCAAGGCGTCTGTGGCCATCAGGTCCATTTTGGGGCCATAGAAGGCGGCTTCGCCCGGGCCATCAAAGTAATTTATCTGGTTGCGTTTTATAATGCGTTCAGCCCATTTCTCCAGTTTGTCCCAGGTAGCGGGATCACCGATGTATTTTTCTGGATGCCCAGGGTCGTGGGTGGAGAGGCGATAGCGGTAGGAGAAACCAAAAGTTTTCATAACCTCCTTGGTCATAGCCAGCACCTGGTCTATTTCCTCGTCAACTTGGTCGGCGCGGCAAAAGATGTGGCAGTCGTCCTGCGAGAACGCCCGGACGCGCGCCAGTCCGCTCAACTCGCCTGGTTTTTCATCGCGATACAGCATGGCAAAGTCGCTAAACCTCAGCGGCAGGTCGCGGTAACTGCGTTGTTCGCTGGCGTAGATTTGGGTGTGCTGCGGACAGTTCATCGGCTTGAGGAAAATCTCCTCTTGGGAATAATTTGAAACAACCCGGAACATACTGTCGTGATACTTATCATAGTGACCGGAGGTTTTAAATAGTTCCGCCCGCGCCATCTGCGGCGTCCAGACCTGGGTGTAGCCGGCTTTAGACTGTAGTTCTTCTATATATTCGTTTAAGAGTCGACGGATGAGAGCCCCTTTTGGTGTATAGAGCGGTAGGCCGCTGCCCACAAGCTCAGAGAACGTAAAAAGACCTAACTGACTTCCCAGTTTTCTGTGGTCGCGTTTTTGAGCCTCCTCACGTTGTTTGAGGTACTCTGTCAATTCTTTTTTAGTGTCAAAGGCCAGGCCGTAGATGCGAGTCAGCATTTTGTTCTTCTCGTCGCCGCGCCAGTAGGCCCCAGCCAGCCGGTCTAATTTCCACGAGTCTGGTTTAATGTTTTTCATGTGCGCTACGTGTCCGCCGCGGCAGAGGTCGCGGAATTTACCTGATTGGTAAACCGTTACCTTTTGCCCTTCAGCCGTAATGCCGTCTATCAATTCATGTTTGTAAATATTGCCACTGAATTCCGTTTTGGCTTGGTGGGGTGTCAGTTCAAATTTGGTAAAGTCATCCCAGGTGGGCAATATTTCCTGCATCTTGGCTTCAATTTTGACTAGATCTGAGTCAGAGATAGCCTGCGGCAGGTCAAAATCATAATAAAAGCCATTGTCTACCGGCGGTCCCAAGGTGGGCTTGGCTTCCGGCCACAATTCCAAAACAGCAGCGGCCAGAAGGTGGGAGAGGGAATGACGTTTTGATTCGAGAGAAGAATACATAATAAATTTAAAATTTAAAAATCAAAATGAAAAATGACAAAGTTAAAAATATAAAAATAATTTTGATTTTTGATATTTACATTTTGCATTTAAATAAAACAACCCAAACGAATAAAGTTTCGTTTGGGGTCCGATGGACATCGGACGGTTCCACCCAAATTATCCGAAGTACATCGGATCACTCGTAAATTGTTCGTACGTTTAGGTCCCAGCGGGGACGCCCCGCGACCGCGGGGCCGGACAGTTGGTAGCTGCCGCAACTGCGTGCTCTTTCAGGCTAGACTTTTGACTTAGTTTAGTCAAGTTAGGGCTTGATTTGGAGGGTGATATTATCCACTATTGTCGGCACGCTGGAGACCCAAAATGGTTTAAGCTCTATTTCCACGCTCCTTACTCCGGGCATGGCGGAGAAATGCTGGCGCACCTCCTCCGGTGTTCGGCCGATTAGTTCAACACGACTAAAGGCCTGTTCCGGATCAGTTACCGTTACTTGGGCCAGGAACTTAACACGGAGCAAGGTCGAGCTCAGGTCTTCTTTAACCTCATCAATGGTAACAACCAGACTTTGCTCTTCGATAGTGGCGATTTTTCGCCCGCTGTTTTCATCTGCCTGCAGCTTGGCTACAGCCTTCTCACGCAAGCTTGAGGGGTTATAAAAGACGGCCGTTACTTTGATTTTTGCTTCATAGGTAAATTCAGTGGCGTCGTTGCCGGCTGGTACGCTAGAGGAGGAGCTTACTACCTCATTTTGGTGTATGACATTGAGTTCCCGTTGGTCAGCTGGCAGCTGCTCGCGTAGTTTGGCCAGGGCCTGCGGTATGAGGGAATCAATTAAGGATTTTCTGGCCTGCTCTAGATCAAGTTCAGTCACCTTACTGCCTGGTTTTTCCTTGCGTCGCATGGGTTCGCTTGCCTCGGCATAAATTTTTTCCCGCAAACTAGGCTTAAGTCCGGGTATAGTAAAGCGGCTCGGCCCGATAGCGCTGGCTTCGCCAGGCTGATCAGCTATGACAGATGTCTCCAGACGGCTGTTGCCGTTTATGGTAATCGTTTTCTGCAGCCGGAAAAGTACACCTTCGGCCGAGAGCAGGCGCGTGGTGGCAATTAACGTTTGTGGTGTGGTTGTGGTGTTGACTAAAGTTACTACGCCAGAGGCTTTGGCTTCACGCTCACCGGCAGGCGAAGCGGTGCCAGTCTGGTTGCCGCTTACTTCAGTTCGACGGATTACGCCCTTAAGATCTCCTTGGTTTTCCAGGGCGGCCGCTAGCAGGGTAGTTTCCATTATTTCTTTAGAGGGCTCAACTTCTAGGGTGATAGTGGCGCGCGGTAGAGTGTAATAGAGCACTAATATTACAATAGCGGCTACCGCTATGAGGAAACTCACCACAATTCGGCGATAGGGTATGGGAGTTGAGGTTGTAGAATTAGGAGTGGTAGGAAGGGGATAGGGTGGCATAGTATTTATTTTCTTATCTTTAACTATAGCAGGAAATCGAGCGCTAGTCGATAAATTAGGTCATGACTTCGCCCAAGACCCGTTTTATAGCCTGATAAAATTCTTGACTGGGGTTGACTTTGTAGGGAGTGGTAATTTTTTTCCAAGCACCGCCAGATGCCACTAAAAAGCTGACCGGTATGGTGCCACTAAAGTGTTGGCAGGTGGCTTTGAGTTGCAGTAACATGTCGCGGCTAGCCCCGGCCGGCAACCTTAGCTCGACGTCCGGTGGCTCAGTTACTGGTTTGGCTGGGGTATAATTACCAACTCTTTCCATTTGCCATAGTTTAATAGCTTGGGCCGCTTCACTCGCCTGGGTCAAGGGCAGGGCGCTTTGGGCTATTATTTTTCTGGCGCCATCGCGTTTGGACAGGCGTCCGCGTACGGCCACGATAGCGTCTGGTATCAGCCAGGCGCGCACCGAGCGGTAGGTATCCGGGAAAACCACCAGCTCACAATTGCCTTCGGTATCTTCCAGAGTGGCAAAAAGCATAGGCTCGCCTTTTTTGGTAGTTATGGGTTTGATAGCGGTGACGAGTCCAGACACAGTTACAGCTGGTTCACCAGCCAAGTCAGGTAGGTTTTTTAGTGGTACCACGATGCCAGCCAAGACCGGGGCATAATCAGCGAAGGGGTGGGCTGTAACATAAAGCCCTAATAATTCGCGCTCCCAGGCCAGTCGTTCTTGGTTGGTGGTAGGCGATACTTCTGTGAGTTTAACTGAAGACTTGACTGCTACGCCGCTGGCCCCGCTAAACAGGCTAGATTGTTGGGTACTTTTGGCCTGAGCTGCTTGTTTAGCGTAGCTCAGGAGCGATTCCAAAGATTCAATTAACTGTCGCCGTTCCGGGTGCAGGCTGTCGAGTGCGCCGCATTTTATCAGGCTCTCCAATGATTTCTTGTTGACTTCGCGTCCGGCGGTACGACTCAAAAAATTTTCCAGCGATTGGAAGGGACCGGCTTGGCGTCGCTCAGCGATTATCGATTCGGCTACTTGTTCGCCTAGATTTTTAATGGCGTACAAACCAAAACGAATACGGCGTTCATCGACTACGGTAAAAGTTCCCAGACTTTCGTTAACGTCCGGCGGCAGGACCGTAATGCCGAGTCGCTGACACTCGGCTACAGCCTGAGCCACAGTGACCAAGTCGCCTGATTCAGCCGTCATTAAGGCGGCCATAAATTCTGTAGTGAAGTTGGCTTTTAAGTAGGCCGTTTGGTAAGCCACAATGCCGTAGGAGGCCGCGTGCGCTTTGTTAAAGCCGTAGGCCGCAAATGGTTCAATCAGTTCCCACAAAGTACGAGCCTTACCTTCGTTTAAATTTCCTTTAGTGACACAGCCAGAAATAAATTTTTCTTTTTGTCTGGCCATCTCCTTGGGTATTTTTTTACCCATGGCCTTTCTTAGTTTATCAGCTTCTTCCCAAGAGTAGCCGGCGAGTTCAATAGCGATGAGCAAGACATCATCCTGGTAGGTGATAATGCCATAGGAAGAGTGGAGGATATCCTTGAGTCGAGGATCAAGGTAAGTGATAGTTTGGGGATTATGCTTACGTTGAATAAATTCCGGGATGGAGTTCATGGGGCCCGGGCGGAAAAGGGCCACCATAGCCATGATGTCGGTAATAGATGAGGGCTCCAACTCCTTAAGATAACGAGTCATACCGCTACCACCAAGTTGAAACATACCCATGGTCTCGCCTCTGGCCATCAGGGCGAAGGTCTTAACATCGTTAAGTGGTAGGTTTTCTAAATCAATCTTTACCCCCCTGGTTTTGGCAATTATTTTAATGTTACTACCCATGATAGATAGGTTTCGGATACCTAAAAAATCCATTTTAACCAAGCCGACGTCTTCGCACGACCACATGTCATATTGGGTAATGATATGTTTGCCTTCCACGTCATATTGCAGGGGTGTGTAGTCGGTAAGAGGTGTGGGAGCAATTACTACACCCGCGGCGTGAATGGAAGCGTGACGAGCGCAACCTTCTACTTTACGGGCTAGGGTAAGCAGCCTAGTAATTTGTGGATCTGATTCGTTTAGGCTTTTGAGTTCGTCAGATTCTTTAAGAGCGCGTTCAATAGTCATGTGAAAACCCTGGCTACCAAAAGGAATCAGTTTGGCCACTCGATCACACAAACTATAAGGGTAGCCTAGGGCGCGTCCGACATCGCGCACGGCGGCTCTTGCCGCCATGGTACCGAAAGTGATTATTTGCGCTACTTTGTCCACGCCATACTTGGCTGTGACGTAAGCAATCACTTCGTCGCGACGATTGTCAGCGAAGTCCATATCTATATCAGGCGGTGAAGGGCGTTCCGGATTAAGGAATCGTTCAAACGGTAAGCCGTAGGTAAGGGGATTGATGGTAGTGATGCCAATTAGGTAGGAAACAAGGGAGCCAGCGGCCGAACCACGGGTAGTGGCGATGATATTCTGCTGGCGTGCCCAGTTTACAAAATCAGCCACGGCCAGAAAATAGCTGGCGTAGCCCTTGGTCATAATAAGGCCAAGTTCGTATTCCATACGCTGGCGCACTTCCTCAGATACGCCCTGAGTGTAGTGACGGGCCAAGCCTTGCTCAGCCATTAGTCTAAGGTAAGCCTCAGGCGTTTCCCCTTCCGGCGTAGGATAGGTGGGGAAGAATCTTTGCCCCAAAGGCAACTCAACCGTCAATTCTTGGGCGAGGGAGCCCGCTCGCTCGATGGCGTCGGCAAAGTCGGGCAAATCTTGGCGCATGGTATCCTCACTTTTGAGCGAAGTGTCAAGTCCGCGCATATCCAGACGCTCGGCGTCATCAACCGTTTTGCCTGTTTGAATACACACCAGAATATCTTGCGCTTCCTGATCGGCGGAGTGGAGATAGTGGCTGTCGTTAGTGGCAATCAAGGGCAAAGAAACCTCTTGGGAGAATTGGCGTAACCGTCTATTCAATTCCACTTGTTCAATGAGTTCAGGGTGTGCCTGGACTTCTAAATAAAAATTATTCTCGCCAAAAATACCTGCATAGGTTTGCGCCAACAGCTTGGCGCCCTTGTCATCGCCGCGCCGCAGGGCTTGAGGAATTTCTCCCTTTAAACAAGCGGACAGAGCTACTAATCCTTGATGATATTGTTGCAGAGTATCGTGATCTAGTCGGGGTTTATAATAAAAGCCCTGCAGTTGGGAGATAGTAACCAGTTTAAGCAGATTACGATATCCTTCGATTGTCCGGGCCAGCAGTACCAGATGCGACAGTTGGTCGTCAGTTCGTGGCTGCTTATCGGTTAAGGCGCGCGGCGCTATGTATGCTTCCAGGCCGAGTATGGGCTTGAGGCCCTGGGCCGTGGCTTCTTTATAAAATTCAATCACGCCGTGCATGACGCCGTGATCAGTGAGAGCCAGGGCGTCAAAACCCTGAGCCTTGGCAAAACTCACTAAGTCAGGAATTTTTGACAAGCCGTCAAGGAGAGAGTAGTGACTATGGACGTGTAAGTGTGTAAATTTAGGCATGGAGGTGATGGAGGCTTGCCCCGTACACACCGAGTCAGGCGAGGTGTTGTTCGGGGTGGGTGAATTT
>JACRFN010000033.1 GCA_016217875.1 Candidatus Kerfeldbacteria bacterium | reverse complement strand
GTTCGGCGGCTCGGCTTTGATGACAACTTTAGCTGGCTTGGGCATTTTGACCAATATTTCTCGCCAGATTAGAATTACGCCAAAAGTATGAGAATTGTTTGTGCCGGAGGTGGAACTTTAGGGTCGGTCAGTCCGCTATTGGCGGTAGTGGAGGAGTTGAAAAAAAAATTGACCCAGGCGGTGGAAATAAAATGGTTAGGTACGGCCGACGGCCCGGAGAAAGCTTTAGTTGAGGCTTATAAGATTACTTTTCAAACCTTAAGTTGCGGCAAGTTTAGGCGTTACTGGAGTTTGGCCAACATCATTGATGTGGCTCGCATATTTTGGGGTTTCCAGCAGGCTCTTTGGCTATTTGCCTGGTGGCGCCCTGATCTTGTGCTAACAGCCGGCTCGTTTGTAGCTGTGCCGGTAGGTTGGGCCGCTTGGTGTTATGGCCTGCCGGTGCTGGTGCACCAGCAAGACGTTTGCCCTAGTTTAACTAACAGGTTGTTGGCTCCTATAGCTCGCCTTATCACCGTGGTTTGGCCTGAGACACTAAGCCATTTTCCCAGGTCTAAGGCAGTGCTCACCGGTAACCCTGTGCGGTCTTGTTTCCTCAAGCCGCCGAATCAGCCGGCGGCTCGCGCCGCTCTTGGTTTGGCGCTTAATAAATCAACGGTTTTGGTTATGGGTGGCGGGACAGGGGCTTCGTTTCTCAATAATCTTATAGAGTGTAGTTTGGGCGAGCTTTTACCTGAGGTGCAGATAATACACTTTACTGGTGTAGGCAAGATGGGCCAGGTTAAGACTCGTCCCGGTTATATAGTCTTACCCTTTACGACCGATTCTTTAACTGCTTTGGCCGCCGCCGATGTTGTTATCAGTCGTGCCGGCATGGGTGCCATAACAGAGTTGGCCGCTCTCAGTAAGGCGTCTATAATAGTGCCCATACCCTTAAGTCATCAGGAGGACAATGCCGACTACCTGCTTCAGGCCGAAGCGGCCATAGTAAAGAATCAATCCACCTTGACCAAGGGTGTTTTGGTTGCTACCTTGAGACAGTTGCTGCAGCAACCGGCAGATATGGTTCGCCTGGGCCATAATTTGCATAAACTTTTTCCAAGCCGAGCGGCTGAGGCAGTAGTGCGGGAAATAATGTCGATATTGAAAAAGAAGTAATTTTCAAAAATTTGCTGCCGTCCTGCCGTAAGGTTAGCTACAGGGCGGAAGACGCGCGAGCGCCCGGCTGGTCGCGTGCTGTGGTGGTTTGCGCATAGCGCCAGCCAGCGAGCGCGGCGGGCACTGCCTGACCTGAAGGCCGAGGCGCGACTCTTGCGCCACTTCTCCTAGAGAAGTGGCGAATAAAAAATTATATTATGTCTCTGTTAAGTGAATCAAATCGAATATATTGTATCGGCTTAAAGGGTGTCGGTATGACCGGCCTGGCCCAGCTGTTAAAAGCCCAGGGCAAAGAGGTGTGGGGCAGCGATACGGCTGAGCCGTTTTTTACCTCAGGCGTGCTGGCCCGAGCGGGCATAGAATGCTGGGATAAATTTGAAGCCAAGCATTTGTCCGGCCAGATTGATTTAGTCATTCGTTCCACGGCTTATAACGAAGAACAGGTCGAAGTTAAGGCAGCCTTAAGTAAAGTCTTGAAGGTTATTACCTACGCTGAAGCTTTGGGTGAGTTAACCAGCCAATTTAAAAGCGTGGCCGTGGCCGGCAGCCATGGTAAAACCACTACCACCGCCATGTTGGCGTATGTACTTAAAGCAGCCAGCCTGGCGCCCCAAGCTCTGGTTGGCTCAAGGGTGCCACAGTTTGAAGGCAACGCGCTTACAGGCTCGGGTGAGCTATTTGTTTTTGAAGCTGACGAGTATCAGAATAAACTTCAATACTTTTTGCCGCAGGGAATAATTCTAACCAGTATTGATTGGGACCATCCTGATTTTTTCCCCACCAAAGAGGATTATGCTCAGGCCTTTGTCCAGTTTTTAAAAAAGTTGCCCGCCGACGGCTGGGCCGTGGTCTGCGCCGATAGTCCCGGGGTTAAGCAGGCTGTAGGGCAGGCTGGCTTGCGCCCGGAGCAGATATCTACTTACGGTTTAACCAGTGGCTATTGGCGCATGGTTCGCATGTGGTTGGACGAAGGATGGTGGCATTTTTCTTTGCAAGAGGGAGAAGAGTTTCGGGGCGAGTTCTGGCTTAAGCTTGTAGGTTCACACAACGTGGCCAATGCCTTGGCCGTGATTGCGGCCGCTAGGCGTCTGGGCGTAGATCTGGAAATTATCCGTCAGGCTCTGGCTTCTTTTGAGGGTACGGCTCGGCGGTTTGAGGTTAAGGGTAAACTGACCAACAGCCTGACTATTGTAGACGACTATGGCCATCATCCGTCCGAGATTATGGCCACACTTAAAGCTGCCCGCGCTTTTTACCCATATAAAGACATACGCTGCGTTTTTCAGCCGCATACTTTTAGCCGTACGCAGGCTTTGCTTAAGAATTTCGGTACGGCTTTTGGCGAGGCTGACGAAATAATCGTGTTGGAAACTTACGCCTCGGCTCGTGAAACAGCTGGCGGGCGGGATGGAGACGCCAGTGCGCAGGGGCTGGCTGAGGAAATTAAGCAACATCACTCAAAAGTTGAATTCAAATCTACTATTGACGAGGCAGCAGAGTATTTGGCGACTACCGCCAACCGCAATCAATTGATTATTACCATGGGTGCCGGTGATGTTTGGCAGGTGGGGGAGAAGCTGATAGCCAAATTCGGCCTCACTTCAGGCGGCGGGGATTAGACTATAACCTTTTCGCGCGAAAAGGTTATAGTCTAATATTTTCCTATTCATGCGAATAAAAACAGTGGTCAAAAGTTCCACGAGTTTTAGACGTTTCTCTAAAAGTTATTTTTACGTGCAGCCGGCTGTAAAAGGTATACCAATAAAAAGTAGATTTAGTAGATTTAAGCGTGTGGGACTATTTATGTCCGGCCGGACATAAATTGTAATCTGAAAATAAAAAAGTCCGGCGCACGTCATGAGTGCGCCGATTTTTGTTAATCCTCAAGGGCAAAAAGAGCAAAGAAAAGAGCGCTGGTTAGAAGCGAAATTTGACTTACTTCTAACCAGCGCTTAGTCGGCGGGATATTGAGAGGATGTTTGGAGCGGTTTAACTTTTCTAAAATCACAAGTTAGCTTGTGGTTTTAGAAAAGTGGGGGAGAGCGATGGCTTGTTGTTCTCTCCCGATGGCCAATATTTTCTGGCGTTGCCAGTGCGCCTGTACCCCGGGCGCAGAGCCCGCTTTGGCCTTGGGTAGCGGGTACCCCTTGCCGTTTCCGGCGTCAGTAATGATGTTTCATGGCGTTGTCCTTTGTGATTGTGTTCGATCCGGGGCCGATCTCCGTCGCCCCGTGGTTGGTTCAGCTCAGGCTCTGCAGTAGCTTTTGGGCCACGTAGGGGCCAGCCTTGAGCCAGAAGAACCAGGCGATACCGAGTACAGAGAGTACGAAGAGGCTGAGCTTGCGGATGGTTGGCATACTCTCTCTGAATTCCTGGCGCCAAATTTGCGTCAGGGCAAAGACGATTCCGGGGTAGAGTATCACAAGCAACACCACCGGAACGAAGACGTCGCAGAATTCTTCGTCGCTCAGCGGATAATGCATTATAGTCGCAATCCCCAGAGCCGCAATGCAGACCAGCGTGGCCAGAAATGAAAATTTGGCCACCGCGCTGATGGCGCTGTTCAGGCTGTTCCAGTTTATTGATGATAGCATGGCTATCTCCTATAGATGTGTGTTTGATGTGATTTATTCCTATCAATCTGGAGGAGAATAGATACATCTTTGGCCGAAGCCGATGCATCGCAAAAGTTAAATTCGTGGCAGAACTCAGTCGAAACCAAGTTACAGTCGCAGTTTAACTCCCTGGGGCGTAATCATGCCGAAGCAGAAT
>JACRFN010000002.1 GCA_016217875.1 Candidatus Kerfeldbacteria bacterium | reverse complement strand
TTGGCTCTAGTTCGCTTGAACTAAGCGCCTAGTGAAGTTATTGTTACTGGGTATGTTATCTCACCTCAAAAAGACCGATCCTGAAACGACCTCTTGGCTAGAACAAGAATTGGCCCGCCAACGACAAGGCTTGGAACTTATTCCTTCAGAGAACTTCGCTTCTCTGGCGGTGATGGAAGCTTTGGGCTCAGTACTGACTAATAAGTACTCTGAAGGATACCCGGGCAAACGTTACTACGGCGGTAACCAATTCATTGACCAAGTGGAGGAATTAGCTCGCGGGCGGGCGAAAGCCTTGTTCGGCGTAGAGCACGCCAATGTCCAACCATACTCTGGCTCGCCTGCCAACCAAGCAGCTTACTTTGCTCTGCTTAAGCCAGGCGATACCGTTTTAGGCATGGGGCTAGCCCAAGGCGGTCACCTGACCCACGGCTACAAACTAAACTTTTCCGGTCGCTACTACCAAGGCGTCAGTTACGGCGTTGATCCCAAGACCCATCGACTCGACTATGAAGCTATACGAAAAATCGCCCTACAAACCAAGCCAAAGCTGATCGTTTGCGGAGCTACGGCCTACCCGCGCCTGATTGACTTTGCTGCTTTCCGCGCCATCGCTGATGAAGTGCAAGCCTACCTCCTGGCTGATATCTCACACATCGCCGGACTAGTGGTGGGCGGGCTCCATCCTTCACCTGTGCCTTACGCCGATGTAATCATGACCACAACGCATAAGACTCTGAGGGGTCCGCGTGGAGCCATGCTCCTTATTCCCCGTGTGTTGGACCGATTCCATGACCTCTACCACCCGGCCAGCAAACGCAACCTGGCCGAACTTATTGATGCCGCCATCATCCCTGGGCTACAAGGCGGACCACATAACCATCAAACTGCGGCCATCGCCGTCTGTCTCAAAGAAGCGGCTCAGCCCGACTTCAAAACCTACGCTCAGCAAATAGTAATCAATGCTCAAGCGCTGGCCAAGACCTTAGCCAGGCAAAACTTCCGACTTATCACCGGCGGAACCGACAATCATTTACTGCTTATCGATGTTTCACCCCTGGGTCTCACCGGCCAACAAGCCGAAGCCACCTTGGACAGCGTCAACATTACGGTCAACAAAAATCTCATTCCCTATGACACTCGCACACCGCTTGACCCTTCAGGTATTCGCCTAGGTACCCCAGCTTTGACCAGCCGCGGTTTTACTGCTGAAGACATGATACAAGTAGGAGAAGTCATCGGTCAGGTGCTCACTCAGCCTGGTGACCCAGCTGTCTTAGCCACGGCTAAACAAAAGGTCAAGGCCTTAACAGCTGAACACCCGTTGTATCCAGAACTCAAAAACTAGAATTACGAATCGAGAATCGGGAATTAAGAATCAGCGCCAATCAATGTCAGCCTCTCCCCCACCCCTCGATTCTCGATTCATGATTCACTATTCACGTCGTCTACTCCCATGTCCTTTCTACTCAACGGACGGTCACTGGCCGCCAACTTGCGCCACGAACTAAAAACCAAGGTGGCTGAACTTGGTATTACACCCAAACTGGGCGTGATTTTGGTTGGTCACGACCCCGCTTCACACCTCTACGTTAAACTAAAGGAACAAGCGGCGTCTGAGGTCGGCATAAAAGTGGAAAAAATACTTCTGCCGACTGATTGTCCGCTAGCAACCATTAAGTCACATATTCAATCACTGAACCAGCGTCCGGACATTCATGCCATTCTAGTTCAACTGCCGTTGCCGCCGCAACTCGACGAAACAACTGTTATTGCCTGTATCGATCCGACTAAAGACGCCGATGGCTTCCACCCTCACAATCTTAAGCGTTTACTGGCCGGCGAATCCGCTCTCGTCCCGGGGGTGACCCAGGGAATCATTAAGTTAATTGAAGCCGCTGGACAAAACCTACGCGACCGCAAGGCTGTGCTACTGGTAAACAGCCGGGAGTTCGCTCAACCCTTAGCCAAACTACTGACTGACAAGGGTGTACGTACCCAAGTAATTTATGAGTTTAATCACCTTCTATTACAAACAGCCGATATTATCGTGGTAGCAAAAGGCCAGCCTAACCTTATTACGACCAAAGATGTGCGCGACGGGACTATTATTATTGACGTGGGCACTAATAAAATCGGCCACCGTACTGTTGGTGATGTGGATGCTCCCAGCCTAAAAAATCGTGCGGTCTATCTTACTCCTGTGCCTGGCGGAGTCGGACCCATGACTGTGGCTATGCTGTTGTGGAATGTTTATCAGCTGGCAGCAGCCCGTAAAAACTAAGGCCTTAAATTGCAGGCAAGCCTAAAATCTTTCGCGTATCAGCTATATCTTGCTCAATACGTTGTTTAAGCTGGGTCAAGGCTACGCCCCTTACTACCTCACGCAGTTTAGCTACCACTTTTACCTCCAGGCTGACCCCGTAAAGATCCCCGCTAAAATCCAAAATATACACTTCGACGCGTGGTGTTTGGCCAGGCTCTTGATAAACGCCGGAAATTAAAATACCGGCAACCGGGCCTGGGCTGCCAGAACGAGTCACCCAACAAGCGTAAACTCCCTCCTCTGGCCTGAGACTACTCGGCTCCAGTTTAAGATTAGCTGTCGGATAACCAAGCAATCGCCCCTCACCCTTACCGGCCGTCAACTGACCTTTAACTATAACCATAACCTGCTGGCACCATAAAAATCTCTACTAATCGCGCAGACTCAAATCGTAGCGAATATCCTCCAGCTTACGCAAATGTTGCTTAGCCTGATCAAACTTGGAACGCAAGTAACCGGTTAAATTCATAGCACTTAGTTCGGCTACTATAACGGTAGCCAAGTCTACCAGCTGGCCAACCTCATCCGTTTTTCTGGCCGTAGCTAACTTAACGGCATAGCGTACCAATTCACCCACAAAATCAGCCAACCCACTCAAATAAATCTCCACCGTAATGGCTAAATTGGGCAGGCGTCCCACGCGACCTGTTTTAAGATACATAACAAATAACTTGGCCTCGGTATATTCCTCCAAGGCCGCACGCCAGCTACCTAGAGTATTAAGCTCTTCCACCCGTCGGCAGACTAACTGCCCCTTTTTAAGCTGCTCTTCGGCCGCCTGAAGCATAACCAAGGCTCCGGGCAAATCGCCGCGTTGAGCTGTAAAAATAGCTTGTTTAGCCAAATGCTGGGCCAAGTTGGCTATGTCAATTAGTTGTCGTCGCCCTTGACCTGAGGCGGCGTAACGGCGACCCAAACTGCGTAAAAAACGTACATCAAACATACCCCGTATATCAACCTCGCTCAACCACCCGGAGCACGAGTATGGTTGAATAAGTATGATGAATTAAAGGCTTTAAATAAGACATAAAATTATTGGGTATGAAGGTGGTTGTTTTGAGCGCCTGCCTGCCGCAGGCAGGCTAGCGATGTTGTATTACGGGGCATAACTTTACTATAGCCTGGATTAAGTCAATTAAGCAATTATTAAACCTTATCTGATTGCCGACTGCCTCGGGCAGCGGTATAATAATTACCAAGCCTTACCTTTATGCCAGCGAACCTTGTACTCAATCCTCAAGCCAACATAGGCCAAACTCAGCTTCGTTGGTCGTTTAATGAATTCAAGCCCATAGAACGCACCAAACGTTGGTGGGTGATATCCGGCTTGGTCGCCTTGGGTTTAGTCACCTATGCAGTCATGACCGGTAACTTTCTCTTTGCCCTTATTATTCTGATGGTGGCTGTCTTGATAGTTAACCAGTCGCGCACCAAACCGAGGCGGCTAGACTGTCAAATTACCACCACTGGTGTAGCGGTGGGGAAAAAATACTGGCGCTTCGGAGAGATGGAAAACTTTTGGATAGCCTACCACCCGCCCGAGGTGACCAATCTCTATCTTCTGCCCAAGGGCCTACTTGAGCCTCGCTTGACCGTTCCCTTGGAAAGAACCAGTCCCCTTAAAGTACGGGAACTGTTAGTTAAGTACTTGAGCGAAGACCTGTCTCGTGAAGACGAACCAACCTCCGAAGCTCTCTCCAGATTATTTAAACTCCAATAAACCCTTGCCAAACTTAAGCTCTTACCTTATGATGGTGAGGCTGTTTTTAAAATCCTAATTACTAATTCCTAATAGTCAAGGTTTAAAAATTAGAAATTAGACATTAGTAATTTTATACTTGCCCTCGTAGTTTGACCCTACGGGTCATCACCCGCAGGGTGACAACTTGCCCACCCACCTCTGTCCCGCCCTCGTAGTTCAATGGATAGAATGCGAGCTTGCGGAGCTTGTGATGCAGGTTCAATTCCTGCCGAGGGCACCAGAGGTGGGTGGGTGAAGATAGAATGCGGGCTGGAGCCTGTCCCCGCAGTAGTCCCGCCACGACGGAACACTACGGGGCAAGGATGCAGGTTCAACTCGCCCCGTAGTGAACGAGTGGATACGAGTTCTACTTCGGGGTTCCTGCCGAGGGCA
>JACRFN010000032.1 GCA_016217875.1 Candidatus Kerfeldbacteria bacterium | reverse complement strand
GGAGGGCTGATAATCAAGATGATAAATAGCCCCGCACTTAGCGCAGGTGCGGCGGCGAGCTATTCTTTTTATTGATTCATCATCTGTGAGCTCAAACAATATGGCCTGCACTAGGGGAAATAACGAAGCTAAGAACTCGGCTTGGGGCAAACTGCGAGGATAGCCGTCCAGAATAAAGCCAGCGGCCGCGTCTGGCCGACGTAATCTCTCAGCCACTATTTGATTCGTCAAATCATCAGACACCAACTGGCCTTGTTTAAGCACGGCATCTACCTGATGCCCTAAAGCACTTCCCTTGGAGATTTGCTCACGAAATATGTCACCGGTAGAAATCTGAGGCACAGCCAAAACCATAGCTAAAGCCTTGGCTTGCGTACCCTTACCGCTCCCGGGTGGGCCCAAAAAGACAAAACGAGTAATAGTGGTTGGCATAAGCTCTTTAATAATAGCCTATCGGAGCGGAAACAAAAACTCCGCCCCTAGAGCGGTGAAGTTCAAAGCCAAAGCTATTTAACCGATTACAACTCGTCGTAATCGCGCATTACCAGCTGGGCGTTTATCTGCCGTACCGTTTCAATGACCACGGACACCACAATCAGCAACGAAGTGCCACCAATGACCAACAATTGCGAACCGGTGATGGCCCGCAGCGTTAGGGGCAAAACTGCAATCAGCCCCAGGAATAAAGCCCCGGGCAGAATAATCTTATTCATGGTGTCGTTAAGATAATCGGTCGTGCTCTTACCAGGCCTGATGCCAGGCACAAAGCCGCCGTGTTTTTGCAGATTCTCGGCTATCTGATCAGGTTTGAAAATAACGGCCGTATAAAAATAGGTGAAGCCGAAAACCAACACAAAATAAGCCAGGCCGTAAAAAATCTGATTTTGGAAAAGCGTAATCGTAAACTCGGCCGCTCGCACCAACCAAACGGTGGCGGACTTAATAAAGAATTGAGCGATCATGGGCGGAAACAAAATCACTGAAATGGCAAAGATAATGGGAATAACTCCAGCCTGCAACAACCGTAAGGGCAAAAAGGTATTAGCGCCGCCAAAGGTACGAGGGCCCCTAACCATGCGGGCATAATTCACCGGCACGTTGCGCTGGGCCTCAGTCACCACTACCACCCCTACCACCGTCACCAAGGCTACGGCCAAAAAACCAATGGCTGGAAAAAGCTGGGAAGAGTCAAAAGTGGCTATAAATTGTTGAAGGTGTTGAGGCAGACCAGCCACAATACCAGCAAAAATCAGCAAGGACACGCCGTTGCCTACTTTACGTTCAGACATAAGCTCCCCGAGCCACATCAGGAAAATTGTGCCGGCTGTAATAGTAACCAGACTAGTAACTAATTTCATGGTGTCAAATTCACCCAAGAGCCTAGTTCCTCCCTGACCGCGTAACAACATAATAAAGCTGTAGGCCTGCAAGGCAGCCAACGGTACGGTCAACCAGCGGGTGTACTGGTTGATACGTCGCTGCCCCGCCTCTCCATCTTTGGAAATTTCCTCCAGACGCGGCACGATCATTGTCAGCAGCTGAATGATAATGGAAGAAGTAATATAAGGGCCAACCCCCAACATGACCACGGAAAAATTTTCCAAGCCACCGCCGGAAAACAAATTAAGCAACCCCAACAGTTGGTTGGAAGAGAAAAAATTACGCAGGGCTGAAGTATCAACACCTGGAATGGGCAGATGGGCGGCTAGACGAAAAACGACCAAGGCGCCCAGAATAAACAAAATATTGTTCCTGAGATCGGGTGTTTTCCAAATTTGCTCCAACTTCTGCCACATAAAAAATCAAGTCAAAAGTTAAAAGTCAAAAGTTAAAAATATATTTTGGGTTCTGATTATTTTTTGGCCTTAGTTGAAGCAAAAGGAATAATTTCAACTTTACCGCCGGCCTTCTCTACAGCCTCGCGCGCGCCAGGTGTTACGCTGTTGACAACCACTGTAATCGGATGTTCAAGTTTGCCTGAACCAATCAACTTAATTCGCAACTTGCGATCCGTGGCCAAACCTTTTTGTCTCAACAATTCAGCTGTCACTACAGTACCACTAGCGAATTGCCGTAAGTCTGCTACTTTTATCACGGCTGGCTGTGTTTTAAAACTCTGGAAGCCACGCACCTTGGGCAAGTGCGAGACAAAATGCTTGACACCCAGCTGGCCCAATCCTTTGCGTCCGCCCTGACGGGCGCGCTGCCCCTTGATACCGCGCGTTGAATAAGCGCCGTGACCTGAGGCATTGCCTCGACCCAAGCGTTTACGGCGGTGAGTTGAGCCTTTAGCTGGCGTAAGAGTATGTAAGGTAAGGGTCATAAAACTAAGATCGCTGAGCGGTCTTCATTAAACTAAAGGCGCGAAAAACCGCTCGCAAAGTATTAATCTTATTGGGTGAACCCAGTATTTTACTAACTACGTTCGGCACGCCGGCCATCTCCAGCACTATACGTACCGGCCCGCCAGCAATAATACCGGTGCCGGTCCGAGCCGGCTTAAGTAAAACTCTGGCACTCTTATATTTGACCATAATCTCATGCGGCAAGGTATCGCCCTTGAGCGGTACGCCCACTAACCCCTGCCTGGCTTTAGTAGATGCTTTACTCACCGCCAAACTAACATCAGCTCCTTTAGCCAAACCCATGCCAACCCGCCCCTTCTTATTACCCACGACCACCAAAGCCCGGAAACGCATACGCTTGCCCCCTGCCATCACCCTAGTCACCCGGGCTAGCTCGACAATGCGCTGCTCAAACTCATCGGTCGGTCGGTCGCGCCGCGGGCCACCCCGCGAGCCACGCTGGCCGCCCCTCATACCACCCCTACTCATTCGCTGCTGTCCGTTTGCCATATAATAATGAATATTGGCTTAAAACTCTAAACCACCCTCGCGGGCACCATCGGCTAAGGCCTGAATGCGGCCATGATAAGCATAGCCGCCTCGGTCAAAGACCACCTGACTGATTTTTTTATCCTTGGCTTTGCTGGCGACTAGTTTGCCGACCAACTTAGCGACCTCCACCGGCGGCAAGCTGGTCAAATCCTTGGCGGTCAACTCGTGGTCGGCCGCCGCACAAATAGTCTGCCGGGTGGCATCATCAATAACCTGCGCACTTATGTGTTTAAGGCTGCGGGCCACGGCTAAACGCGGCCGGTCGCCTGTACCAGTCAAACGGGCTCTAACTCGGTGATGTCGGTGTTGTTTAATATTTTTCATAAGTATCAATAAATGCCTTACTTGGCGCCGGCGGCCTTAACCACCTTGCCAGCCTTACGACGAACAATTTCATCTGAATACTTTATACCCTTACCTTTATAAGGCTCAGGCTTGCGCAAGGCCCGTATCTCAGCCGCCACCTGCCCAACCAACTGCTTGGAAGCGCCGCTGACAGTGACCATATTCTTTTCCACCGCCAGGCTGATGCCCGAGGGGATCGTGAAACGGATGGGATGGGAAAAACCAAGGTTCAAAACCAACTCCTGGCCCTCCAACTGAACCTTATAGCCTACGCCTGATAGCTCCAACTTTTTGCTGAAGCCGCGGCCACAGCCCTCAATGGCGTTAGATACCAACTGGCGGGCTAAGCCCCAGATGGCACGGCCTGAGCCCGTCTCAGGGTTGGTCACGGTCACCTGAATAAGCTGCCCTTCCTGTGACACTAACGAGCCGGGCGGCAACGCTACCGCTACCTCACCCTTAGGGCCCTTAACCCTAATGGTGGTAGCGGTGATGGCCACCTCTACGCCGGACGGAACAGTAATGGGTAATTTTCCAAGTCGCGACATACCCCGTATATCAACTTCGCTCAACCACCCAAAGCGCGAGTGGGTTGAACGAGTATGAATGATTAAATGACTCTAGATAAGACATAAGGTTGTACCTAATAGTGGTTGCTGTAAGCTCTAGCGAAGTTGTATTACTGGGCATAAACTAGTAAATCTCACAAATAACTTCGCCGCCTAAACGCTTGCGCCGAGCCTCTTGATTAGTCATTAAACCCTGCGAAGTGGAAATAACAGCTATGCCTAAACCGGAAAGAACTCGCGGCAATTCAGCGCTCTTGGTGTAGAAACGCCGACCGGGCGTACTAATGCGCTTAAGATGCCGGATAGCTGGCTGGCCGCCGTTATAAGCTAGAGTAATCTTTAGGCTACGGTATGGCATGGCCAATTCTTCCACTGCCCCGAGATACCCCGCCTGCACCAAAAGCTGAGCCAATTGGGCTTTGAACCGCGAGTGCGGCATCACTACCTCGGGCTTGCGCACGAGGATAGCGTTACGTATACGACTGAGCATGTCACTGATAGGATCGGTCATAAATTAGTTCTTAGTTCTCGGTTCATAGTTCATAATTTATAGTTAATAGTTCTTAAGCTAAAAGTTCACAGATGTAACTTGACTAATTCTCCTAAGAACTAATGACTAAGAACTCTTAACTTATTAACATTACCAACTGGCCTTTTTAATGCCAGGAATCTCGCCGTTATTAGCCAGCTCCCTGAAACAAATGCGGCATAAGTTAAACCGACGCATATAGCCGTGCTTGCGGCCGCAACGCCAGCAACGCCGTACCACTCGAGTTGAGAATTTCGGGTGTGTCAGCGAGGCACGGGATTTAACTTCTTGGGCAGTAGTAGCCATACCCAGTATATCAACTTCGCTCAACCACCCAGAGCGCGGGCAGGTTGAACGAGTATGAATGATTAAATGACTCTAGATAAGACATAAGGCTATGGCACATAGTGGTTGAATCAAGCGCCTGCCTGCCGACAGGCAGGCTAGCGAAGTTGTATTACTGGGCATAAATTAAATTCACTAAACTTGGCTAAAGGGAAAGCCTAGCAGCTCAAACAAGCGCCGGCCTAACAGCGGTGAACTGG
>JACRFN010000030.1 GCA_016217875.1 Candidatus Kerfeldbacteria bacterium | reverse complement strand
GGCGCCGTAGTAGTAGAGGCCGGTGGAGTCATCAAGTTCTTTGCCGGTATAGAGGTGGTGGACTTTGGGGACAGCCTCTTCCTGAGGAGACGCTTGAAGAGGCAGTCCCTTCAAGCTGCCGTAAGGAGTATACTCGTAGCAGCCGACCTGCTTGCCGGTTGAGTCGGTGATGACGTTGCTGCTTCCGAGGTGGTCGGAGTGGTAGTAGAGAAGCTCTTCTTCTCGACTCGCGCTGCCTTCGGCAGCGCTCGCTCGAAGAATATTGGTGGGGCCTGTGGCGCTCGCTCGAAGAGTAAGGGTGGCGATGCGATTACTTCCGGCAAAGATATGCTTCTTATCTGCGCTTATCCGCGTTCCATCTGCGAGAATCTGCGTTTCCTTTTCAAAGAGCGAGCCGATGTATGTAGCGACAGTGACTTTAGGGACAGTCCCCTTGTCAACAGTAGATCTCGCTTGTCCGGGGACAGTCCCTACAACTTTGCTAACCCTGCCCCCGTCGCCGTCGTAGGTGAATGAGGTTATGTTAGCATTAGTTCGGACCTGCGTCAAGCGGTTTTCCGAGTCGTAGGTGTAGTAAACCTTCGGGGCATAGGGGACAGTCCCCTGGTCAGCGCCAGATATCGCGTCAGCGGGGACAGTACCTTCTGTCTCGGGATTAAAGTTTGCAGTCCAGCGGGCAAGGCCTTTGGTAATGCGGAAGTTGTCTAACCAGCCGTCAAAATAACAGCGCGCTCCCCCGCCTCCGGCAAAATTATAACCAGAGCCTATGGATAAAGGCGCGTTTATCCTGCTTAGATTAGCCTGGCTAATATCAGGATGACAATAGCCAAAGCCAACGGAGACACCGTTAATAAATAATAGCAGCTTATCGGCAGCTCTGACAATGGCAATATGATACCAGGTATTTAGCTCTGGGGTTCCTCCGCCGTAATAAGCGCAGATTTGGCCAACTCCGCCTATTGTGGATTGCAGGGTCCATTTATTATCCGTATGATAATAAATCACCCAGTTGTTATTATCGTTAAGATGCTGGCCGCAGATGGCCTTGTATTTATCGCCGGCAAGCGAATTAAATTTTACCCAGAAGTCAATGGTCCAGTCGCCTGTGCCGAAGCTAAAGTCATCGCTATCGGGGATACTTAAGTAGCTGTCTTTACCGTTAAAGTAAAAACTGCTTTTTCCGGATTTTTTCTGCAGGCGGTCTGCTTTGACCTGATACGGGGTAACAGGGTGTTGGGACGAGGAGCTGTCAAAGAAGGAAGTGATGTGGTTAGGTTCGGCTTCAAGAAGAAGTTTGACTAAGGGGTCTGGGTCATAGGGGACAGTCCCCTGGTCAGCGCCAGATCCAGCAGCCGCGGGGACAGTCCCGACAGGGGCAAAGCCGTCTTTAGTGAGCAGGTTGCCGTTAGCGTCGTAGTCAAGAAACATCTCGCCGAATTGGGTAACCGCATGAGGTAGCTTACCGTCCTTGTTGCCGTATTCTAAGCGCACCCCTTCTTTCTCAGTCATATTGCCGATAGTGTCGTAGCCATAGCTTAAGTCCCCGTAATTTCCATAGGCGCGGGTTAAGCGGCTTAAGGCGTCGTAACTAAAGGATTGGCTGGCGGTGTTAATAGAGTCAGTGATGCTTTTGACATTGCCAGAGCTGTCAAATTGGTAAGCTAAGTCCTGAATTTTACTGGAGGCTGAATTAGTGGTTAAATTAGTTAGACGCAAGGTAGAGGGGTCATAGTTGTAGCGGGTCTGGACACCATTGCCATAGGTAATGCTCTCAATCTGGCCGGTGGGAAGGTAGTGGATGGAGGAGATGTAGGGTTTCGTTTGGCCCGTTTGGCCCGTTGTGCCCGTTAAGTCCGTCTCCGGAGTAAAGTCTGCCGTCCAGCGGGCAAGACCTTTGGTAATCCTTACTTCGTCTAACCAGCCATTTAAAAAACCAGTAGCGCCGTTATTGCTTCCTATATATAAGGGGCTGGTGTAATCAGGCAACGCTCCCCAGCGGGTAGAAGCAGTGACTGCTTGAGATACGCCATTTACAAAGATAAAACAATCAGAGCCGCTCCTTACCAGGGCTATATGATACCATGTACCCACCGCAAAAAGGACGGGATTAGTGTTATATTCCGCAAGCTCTTTCGTCCCGCTGCTATCATACATCCTCATAGTAAGGCCGCCCGCACTACCCGTAAAAAAATACCAAAATCCATACGGTGGGATATTTTGCGAGCAAAACATCTGGGTTGTACTTAAATCTTTAAACCTTACCCAGAAATCAACGGTAAAGTCTCCAGCGCCAAAGTTCCAGTCATCGCTGTCAGGGATGGTAAAGTAATCGTCCTTGCCGTCAAAGAAGGCAGAGCCTAAGCCAAATTTTTTCTGCGCGGTATCAATTCTG
>JACRFN010000031.1 GCA_016217875.1 Candidatus Kerfeldbacteria bacterium | reverse complement strand
GCTTGGCTACTCGCTCAACTTCAAGGCCGTCGACGACGAGCTCGGGTTCGACTGCGGGGCCTGCCTGGGCGAGGCATACGACGATTACTCTGGTGGTCTCCTGTTCGTCCGGTAATGTTAAGGCACTTGTCCTTTGGTCCATTGACCCTTGGACTGGTGCCCTTGTACTTTGTTCTAAAACATACGCGATACACGCGAGGTATGACAACAAACCGTTGTGCCTCGCGTTTCTTTTTGCGCTGCGGTATACTCTCCGTGAGAGTAGGCTAATGCACCCCGATTCAAGGATCGGGGTCGCCGAAATCCTAGGCACCCAAGCAGCGTATCAGAGTTTCGTAGTTCACGCCTGCCGGCAGGCAGGGATTACGAAAGCGTATACGTGGGTACTAGACACTACGTGTTCACCTCTAGGGCTTTTTAGAAGCCGAATAAAATACAAGAGATTAACCCTTACCGGTTACGCTCCGGTGCAAGTAGGTGGGGGCGGACACATTTTTTGGCAGGGGCTTGGCTACTCGCTCAACTTCAAGGCCAACGACGACAAGCTCAAGTTCGACAACAAGGCCTACCTGGGCAAGACATACGACAATTACTCTGGTGGTCTCCTGTTCGTCCGATTGTGTCTGGTGCCAAGGCTCCCTATAAGGTGGGAGCTTTGCTTTAGGCGAGCGAGCGCTGCCACCCGCCCAGCATGCGGCCGATTTCCTGGATGTGCTGTTCGAGCAAGACGTACTTCTTGTTATCCAGCAGCTTCACGTCTTTGGCTAAACGCAAGAATACCTTTAGGGTATCAAATTTTACGTTAGCCTGTTGTAGGGTAGCCAGCTTTTCCGTCCGAGGAAGCCGACCTGCCATAAGCAGCAGTTCGAGCGTAGCGGTGATGTACTGTTCGCACTTGCTGCCCAGCGCATATTTATCCTTTTTAGGAAAAAGTTCCAGGTAACCGTAGTAGAGTCGGTATAAGTCGTAGAGTTTCCTAATGATTGGGATTTCAATTGAGGTTTTAAATGTTTCCATATGACATTTGAAGAGTTAGTTAGTCCCGAGAACATATTCCGCGCTTGGGCGGAGTTCAGGCGGGGCAAACTCGGGAAGTTGGACGTGCTAAAGTTTGAGCGGTACTTGGAAGATAACGTGTTTGAACTACACCAAGAATTATACTCTCGCACCTATCGGCATCAACCGTATCAGACATTTCATATTTACGACCCCAAGCACCGGATTATCAGTAAGGCCACGGTGCGGGACAGATTAGCGCATCACCTGGTTTTTGATTACCTGCATGCTATCTTTGATAAAACCTTTATCTACCACTCGTACTCATCGCGGCCAGAGAAAGGTACCCATTTAGCGGTTCGCAATTTGGCTACGGCTTTACGGCAGGTGAGCCATAATTATACACGCCCAGCGTATGCTTTGAAGTGCGACATTAGGAAGTTTTTTTACAGTGTTTCTCACCAAAAGTTGTTTAGGATAATAAAAAACAGGCTCCACGACCAAGCAGCCTCGTGGTTGGTGAGTGAAATTATTGAAAGTTTTCCTAACAGTTCAAAATCGTCGGGGGGGGGCGACTGCTTGGGCCTACCCATAGGCAATTTAACTTCCCAAATTTTTGCCAACATATATCTTAATGAATTGGATAAATTTGTAACCCAAACACTTAGCACTAGGCATTATTTCCGTTATGCTGATGATTTTATTATGGTACACGATGACGCGGCTTACCTCCAGGACCTAATACTACCAATAGGCCGTTTCCTGAAACAGGAGCTGTCGCTTGAGTTGCACCCCAAAAAAGTCATATTGAGGAAACTAAGCCAGGGTGTTGATTTCTTAGGCTATGTGGTATTGCCCCATTACACCGTACTCCGCACAAGAACTAAACGGCGGATGTTCAAGAAACTGTGGCAAAAACAGCTGGAAGTTTTGAACAGCGCTTGGGACAGCGAGAGATTTAACCAGTCAGTCCAGTCTTATTTGGGAACGCTGCAACATTGTCAAGGGTTTAAGCTGGCCGAGCGTTTGCGCCATGAGTTTAGTGATTGGCAGAGTAAATATTAAGCTGTCAGCCGTTTTCAGGCCATTGGGATATTATGATTCAGTTGACGGAAGAGGAAAAAGTCGGTATACTAAGAGCAGTTATTATCATTGATAATCTCACCTAAAAGGAGGTGACGTTCCGTGATTGAAGTGAAACGCAAAGAAGGCGAATCGGTGGAGAGTTTGCTCCGCCGCTTTTCCAAAAAAGTCCAGCAGTCTGGCTTGATTATTCGTACCAAAAAGCGTCGATTTTTTGAGCCTGACAAGACCAAGCGCGAACAACGGTCCGAAGCACTGCGTCGTTTGTCTATTCGGGCGCGTAAAGAGTATCTGCGTAAGACCGGCTTGTTAGCCGAGGAAGATCTGAAGAGCCGTAATCCACGCGTGATTGCCATGATTAAGCGCGCTTTGCGCTAATTAACCTGATTTTTATGGCTGAACTCGAAAGCCGTCTGGCTGCTGATATAAAGGTGGCGACGCGCGGTAGACTACCCGAACTCCAGACTTTGAGGCTGATGCGAGCTGCCCTGAGCAATGAAGCCATCGCTCGTCGCGCCAAGGGTGAAGTCATGAGTGAGCCGGACCAGCTGGCGGTTTTGCGCCGCGAGCTTAAAAAACGCCAGGAGGCAGCCAAGCTTTATGAGCAGGGCGGCCGGGCCGAGCTGGCGGCCAAAGAATTGGCCGAGGCCAAAGTGATCGAGCGTTATTTGCCGGCTCAGCCCGCAGCTCAAGACATCAAGCAAGTGGCGGCCAAGTTAAAAGGCGAGCTGGGCCTTAGCGGTCAAGCGGGTTTGGGGCAATTGACCAAAGCTTTATTGACTCACTACCAAGGTTCAATTGATGGCCGGCAGGCTAGTGCCGCGGCCCGGGCGGCTTTGGAGGCTTAGACATTAATTTTGTGGCTTGAGTTTATTGATTTATGCCCGAATCAAACATCAGCACACGAAACCAGCGATTGAATTTTAGTTTAAGGGGGCTGAAAATATTATTAGCTACGGCCGCTGGCTGGTTGGTGGCTTTGTCGGCGCAGGCTCAGTATGGTATTAACGATTCAAATTTGAACGTTAATTTGGGTAACAAGCCTTTAATAGAGACAGTCTCCCAGATAATTAATATTTTTTTGGGACTCTTGGGGGTCATAGCGGTTTGTTTGATTTTGTACGGCGGTTACCTGTGGCTGACCTCAGCCGGCAATGAAGAAAAAATCAGCCGAGCCAAGCGGCTGCTGTCAGGAGCAGTGATTGGCTTGGTTATAATTTTCGCGGCCTTTGGGATCGCGTCTTTTATTATCAGCCGTTTGACTGAAGCTACCCAAGGCGGCGGAGAAGAAGAAATTACCACCGTTATTCCACCCGGCGGTTTACGCGGTTTTAATGTGTCGAGCGTTTATCCTAAGGAGCGGGCCACCCAAGTTAAGCTTTGTGCCAGGGTGATGTCTACCTTTAACGAAGTAGTTTCGGCTTCTTCAGTGAACGGTAATACTGTTAAGGTTTGGGATACCAAAAATACAGAATCGACCGGTGATGATGTGTTGGTGGCTGGAAGTTATGCCACTAACGCCAATAGTTTCCGTTTTAGTCATCCTGATTTTGAGCGCGACGCACGTTATCGCGTCAACATTTCGACCAGCGTCAAGAGCAGCGCCAACCGTTCACTGCAGCGGGCTAAGGATTGGTGGTTTGTGACGGGCCAGGAGAGCGACAACTCTTTGCCGACCGTGTCGGCTGTGGAACCCCGGGCCAACGCTACTGAAGTTTGCCGTAATTCACCCATCCAAGTGGAGTTTTCTGAGGAAATGGATGTTACTACCCTGACCTTGGATAACATTTTATTGACTGAAGTATCAAGCGGCGCCGTTATTCCTTTGCGTGACGTGAGCGTGGGGAGCGATTTTAAAACCGTGACTTTATATCCTCAGAATACACTGTCGGCTAACACAGCTTGGCGCGTGACTTTGAAAAGCGGTGCCTCGGGCATAGCTGATGCTTGCGGTAACCAGTTGGACGGTAATGCCAATTCTACGGCCGAGGGCACGCCCCTTGATGATTATGCCTGGACTTTTACCACTGGCCAAACCACTGATTGTTCGCCCACCCTTGATAGCCTGACGCCTCAAAGCGGCGCCTACGGACAAGAAGTATTAATGCGCGGCCGTAACTTCTTCTTGTTTGGTGAAGTCAGCTTTGCCAATGTCTGGGCTGATAGCGCCAGCTTTGATTACTCTAATAACATAGTTTGCTGGAACGGCCGTCCCACCGGTCAGTGTGCCAGCAATGAAATTAAGGTTAAGGTGCCGGTGGGGGCCCCCACAGGGCCAGTGAAAGTATTAGTGGGTACCCAGTCATCTAATGCCTTGCCTTTCACGGTGACCAGCCCGTTCATAGATTATTTGTCACCCACTGAAGGCGGGGTGGGGCAATACGTTACAGTACGTGGTTGGAATTTCGGTACCGCCCCGGGTCAGGTTAAATTTGGTTCATTCAACGGCGTACCGCCGGAGAATTGTTCCAATACTTGGAGTGATACCGAGATAGTAATGAAAGTGCCCACTGGCTTCACGCCGCCCAGCCCGACCGAGGTACAGGTGATAACCGCCACTAATGCACCTAGTAACTTGGAAGGTTTCAATGTTACCAATGATGCACCAGGCCCGGGCCTGTGCAGTATTAACCCTAGTCGTGGTCCAGTGGCGGCTACGGTACAGCTGGCTGGCGAGAGATTTGGTTCAGCCCAGGGCGCGAGTCAAGTTTTGTTTGACACTACGCCGACCACACAGCCAGCTTCAGTCTGGGCCGCGGGCCAGATTGATACGGCCGTGCCGGCAATGGAGGGCGGGCGGCAAGGAGTGACGGTGAAAGTGGCTGGTAAAAAATCCAACGAAGTAGGTTTTGTGGTGGAGGCAGATTCGGGTGGCGACCGCGACAGCTTTGGCGTGCACCAATATTTTCCGCGTGGCAGCCGGGTTTGTCTTAATGAACTGGCGGGGGCAGTTTTCAGTAAGCTTCTTAATCAAGCTACCGTGACAAGTTCCACCATCGGGGTCAGAAAAACAACTCCGGCCCCAGGGAGCGACATTGGCGGCAGTCTGGGACAAGACCAGCGGTACGCCGGCCAGTCTTTTGTTTTTACCCCCACTAGCGGGCTGTGGGAGAAAAACTCTACTTATCAAGTTAGCCTTGATGTCAGCCTACGGTCGTCAACTGGTGAGTCGCTAGCCAAGCCATTTTTTTGGATTTTCAGCACCAAAGATTGTCTTATTCCTGTTGAGCAAGTGGGAGTGCAGCCAGCCTCCAGTTTTATTGAAAAAAACCAAAGCGAGAATTATGACGGCCAGGCTTACGGCCCGGCCAGCCAAATTTTGTCCGACCCGGTTAGCTGGTCTTCCACTCAGACGAGTATAGCTACAGTTACAGCCAAACCTGCGCCCAGTGGACCCAAGGCGGCTACGGCCCAGGCTAGTGACAATGCCGGTCAGACCGATATTCAAGCCGCGGCGGCCGGTAAGGCGGGCAAAGGTCAATTGAACGTGGGCGCGATGTGTCCGGCCGCCAGGCCGTTGGATTTTGATGACAACACTACTTTGCTGGCTCACTTTGACGGCACGGCCACGGTCCAGACTGCTGGTAACATATCGACCGCGCCATTATCTTCGGAACAGTTAAGTTTTGAAGCCGGTCGCGCGAATCAAGGCGCGTTTTTGAGCAGCGTTACGCGTTATGCCGAACCATTGAAGCAGAGCCAAATTCAACAGCGGACATTCAACAGTCAAAGCTATTATTTTTATCCTTATAGCGCTTTGGACCAGCCGCACGGCGGCAACCGCGCTCAGGGTGCGAGTGAACCGTTTGCCGGAGCCTGGTGCGGTTCGCCTATAATTCTATATAGCAAGGTTGGCACGACGCGCGACACTTCGTCGTTAAATTGTGTAGCGGCTGAAACCGACATCCCAAATTTGGTAACTGGGGCCAATGGACGTTTGGTGAATTGGGTTAACGGCGGCGCCAGTGACGGTCTTTACTTTACCACTCCAACCGGTACCGACCCGCGCTCGGATGGTAAGTCGTACTTTATAAATTACACCGCTTATCCACCAGGTTCAATTTATTACCCGGTAAAAAATTCAGCCGGTAAAACAATTTTTAACCCGTCTCAAGGAACTTATGAAACCTGGCTTAAGCCCAAATGGGATTCAGTTGACGGCCCGGGCCAGTGGGGCGCCTACCTTTTGTGGTACGGCGGTTGGTGGCCGTCGGAACGTCCTGACTGGTCTCAGGATTACTTTAATATTTACCTGAGTGGCAACGCTATTTACATGGGTGCCTTTAAGCGCATTGAGGAGCCTGACCGTACTCGCCTTTATGATGATATTTGGAGTGGTGACCCCACCCGCCGCCAGAATGCTTTGAATGAGGTGTACTCTTATCAGAGCGGAGTCGGCTGGGGCGGGCTTGATTGGAAAGCCGGTGAGTGGCACCATGTGGCTTTTACCTGGGAGGCCGGTAAAAATCAAGTAGCGCTTTATGTTGACGGCCGGCTGTTGGGCGAGAGAACTATGTCAACTCTTTTCACCTCGGCCAGCGGCCAGTTTGGCGTGGGTTATAACCTCGGCAGCACCCTGGATGAGTTTCGTATATCATCAGCGCCCTTGTCACCATATTCCATTTGGCAGCATGGCTGTCGCGGCGGCCCGCAGGCTAAAGCCAGGTTGGAATCAATTTCGCCGGATAATGGCACAGCCAGTTCTTTAGCCACGACTTACATTACCATTCGAGGTGAGAATTTTGGCAGTGCCGGCGAAGTATTGATTGGCGGTCAGGCGGCACCGCTTGGTTGTGGCACCTGGAATGACCGGGAAATCGTAGTTCCCGTGCCAGTCGGGCTGGCAGGTAGCGTGCGGGTGGAACTGGAAACTTCAGCCGGCAAATCAGTGAACTACAAAATGTTTACGGTTAATAATGTTATTCATCCGGCCATTTGTTTGCTGAACCCGAGCCACGGTTCGGGTGGTGACAGCCTTATTATCACCGGCGCCAATTTTGGGGATAATCGCGGCGCAGCCGGTTCGTTGTCCGAGGTAAGTTTCCAAGGTGATGGTACGCGCCTGGCGATACCAGCGGCTAACATCACCAGTTGGTCTAACAAGTCTATTAGTTTAAAATTGCCAGCCTCGACTGTCCGTACCGGTGACACTAAAGTTGCCGTAACTTTCCCGACTATCAATGGCGGCCGGCAGGATTCGAACCCCGTGACTTTTTACGGCGATCCGTTCATTACGCAGGTGGCGCCGGACAAAGGCCCAGTCGGAACTTGGGTGACGATTAAGGGGGGAAATTTCGGCACCCTCCCAGGCAGTACGACCTTCGCTTGTCAAAGAGTGGGTAATAGTATTTGTCCCACTAGCCGTATTTTGGCTGATAGTTTGCCGGCCATGTGCGGGGAAACTTGGAATGATAATGAAATAATAGTCCAAGCCCCTCAGGGCTTGATAAGCGGTTTGGTAAAAGTGCGCACGGCCTCGCCGCCTAATTTGGAAACCAGTAACGATAAGAGCAAAAACTTTTTTTTGGATGCCAATTTGCCGCTGGGTCCTGGCTTGTGTCGCCTTAACCCCGACAAGGGTTCTGTGCCGCGTGGCATAGAATTGATTGGCGATAATTTCGGCGCTCCAGCCGGGCCGCAAGACAGGGTGCAATTTTCTAACCAAGCCTTGCCGGGCGGAGTTGGCACCACTCTCAAGAAGACGGCCATGGAGTACGAGAGTACAGCTTATCTACCCAAAGAAAACGGTGGCACCAGAGGCGCGCCGCCTGCTTGGTGGTGTGATACAGCCTTTAACGCCACTAGCCCCGACGCCAGTGGCACAGGTATAGGCAGTTGTGGTGGTAATTGGTGGGAGTTTAGTTTTAACGTAGCCGAGGCCGGCGATTATTCCTTGGTAGCCGAAACGTCTAATTGGAGCGGTGACCTGGCCAGTCAGCGCATTTACCACCACTTGAATGTTTTTGTTGATGGTGTGCGTATGGGGGATATTAATAACTTAGCCACCTGGCCGGCACACCAGTTTGGTGGTTTGAATTTGGGTTCGGTGACGGCTGGAGCACACCTTGTTAAGGTGGAGTGGGATAACGATTGGTGCGGACACTGCTCCCCGGGCGGTAACGGCGATTCCAACATCATACTCCATAGCGTAACACTTACTACTTCCAGCTGGACTAATCAGTCAATCGCCGTCACGGCGCCGGCTGGTACCATCTCTGGCCCCGTGACCGTGGTACGTGATAGCGTGTTGGTTACAGGCCGCCGTTGTGTGGGTGTGTTGCTCGGGGGAACATGCTTGGGTGTATGGCAGGATGTTACAACCACACAAACCCTAATTAGTAACCCTAAAACCTTTACAGTTGTAGGTTCTGGTGGTGTGCCTCATGTGACAGCTATTAGTCCGGATGAGGGTATGACTCAAGCCGGTTTGGCTACCACTTATATTACGGTTAAGGGTAGCGGTTTTGGCAAAGACCAGGGTTCGGGCCGAGTTATTTTGAAAGCCCTGGACGCGACAGCTGATTGGG
>JACRFN010000028.1 GCA_016217875.1 Candidatus Kerfeldbacteria bacterium | reverse complement strand
TATAGTGGGGTTGGCCAAATTGGTGTTGGCGGCCGTGGTGCCGGTTTCCGTGATTTTTATGGAGGTGACAGTCACGGTGCCGCCTGAGGCCGCCATGGCAAAAGCGGCGCAATTGGCCGCGCCGGTACAAGCCGGGTCATGGGCGTACTGGGAAGTGTCGCCGGAATTCAAAACCGTAATCTTGGCGCCGGCGGTAACGGAAATGGCTAAAGAGGCAGCCGGTGTAATGGAAACAGAAACCGTGTAATACAAGGCTCCGTTAAATAAAGACAGCTCGGAAGACGTAGTTGATTTGTAACAAGCAGTATACGTGGTAGCGTCGCTGTTAGTTAAAATAGACCCAGTGGTTCTATACAAGGCAAGGTTATAAGCCAAAGCAGTAGTTTCGCCGGTAGAATTTTCTGCTGCGGGAGTACACGAAGCAGCGGTTGTTAATTCCAAACCCCTGGCTTGGTTAGCCACGACTGTGGCCAAGGAGCTGACCTGCTGCATATGAATCCATTGCGACTGTATAGCTACCGTTCCGCCCGTGTCCGGAATTGCCGGGTTAATACCATTAGCAGAAGGCAATGCGGTCATGGTTGTGGCGCCATTAACCTGCTGCTGACCGGCAAAATGGGCTCTCGTATCGGTCCAGCCGGTCGTGAGATCGGTATACGTATACGTAATGTACAGTTCGGCTGACACAGAACCGCCGCCCGTGGTCCAGTCAGCGGTCATCTGCACAGCTACGCCGCTCAAAGCGCCGCTGTTTATGGCGGCATAATCAGCAGAAGGGATAATGTGATTGATATAGTTGGCTTGTCCAGCCTCTATCGTATTAGCGGCAAAAGCATACAGATCGTTTGCGTCAGCCGTGGTTTCCACATTGGCTCCCACTTTGGTCGTAACCTGCACGCTGTCCGCGGCAGATGAAGACGTTTCTATTCTAAACCAGGCTTTTTGCACGGCAATTCCGCCTTCCCGCAAAATCACGGTTGGACCAACAAGCGCTGATTTAGTGCCAGAGCCAGCGGCGGTGATGACTTCCCCCACGCTGTACTTGACGGTTTTAGTTTTGGTCGCGGCAGAATTCAAATAACTATAGGTCATAATATTCGTGCCGCCCAAGAAATTGGCCACAGTGGAAGCGCTGTTGGTTACGCGCAGAGCCGCGCCAGAATCGTTATAGACAAAACCGGAAAGAGCATCCACTAAATACCGCGTGCCAGCCGCGTTTCTGCTCAATGCTTCTTCAAAATAATGAAGTCCGGTGTATGTGCCGCAAGCTGCGCTGTAAAACCTGCAAAAATTATACGACGCGTCAGTGGTGGTGGCCGAATTACCAGCCCTCATATTAACTTCAAAAAACTGGTTTTTTAGGTTGCCGGCCGCAGTCAATTCCGGCGCGGTTGTAGTATAGGTAAAATCCGCGCTGGTTGAGGCCGCTAGCTGAGCGGCCTTCGTGCCTTGGTTGGTGGCGATTTCTAAAGGATAATAAATGGTATTAAGCTGGGTAGCGGAAGTGTCGTCATAGGTATAAGTAATAATCAATTTAGCCGAAGCGCCTTGAAAAGTGGCCTCGGCCGTGGTGTCAAGAGCCCCCATGTCCATGCTTAAATTCCAATCAAATTTAACGCATTGATCAGAGCCGCCGGTGTAGCCGGAAAAGTCAGCCGTCACGTCGGCGCGCAAGTCTATCATTTTTGACTCACTGCCATCAGCCACCGGCGCTGTTAAGCCCGAGGCCGAAGCGCGAGTGTTCATGGTCGGCGCTCCGCAAGCGCCGGCCACCCGGCCAAAACGCAGCGTAAAAGCATCCATGGCGGTTGAAAGCCCGCCGCTTTGAACCTTAAAATCAACATAGGCAGATATAACTGTGACGGTAGATTCGGGGAGATTGACTACAGTTCCTGGACTTAGGTAAGGTGTTGCCGGATCATCAGTCAAATTGGTGGCGCTGCTGTCGTATTGGTATAGAAAATATTCCACGGTCTTGGCGCGCAAACCCGGGTTGGCGTGCGCTTCTTTGGTTCCTAAACGAAAATTATCCACCACGTTTTTGTCACGCACCGCCAAATACACTTTGTCCACCACGTTGTGGTCAGCCAGGTACTGGCGCGCCGCCTCAACTATGCCTTCCAACGGCACGTTCAAAGTCACCACCAACAGCACCATGGTGGCAATAAGCAGTTTAGCTAAATAGCGCGCGAACTTTTTCATAAATAATCCTACGAGGCTTAGCCTCGCAGCCACCCCTTAGGTAATTACAGCCGATAGCTTGAAACATAAGAGTAAACCTGGCGTGATATCTCGGCCATTACCTGCTCGGCCTTGTCGCGCCGTAAAGCATCGCTCCGGTCTTGCAGCATCACGGTCAAAATGTAAGACCGGCCGTTGAAGTATACAATACCCGAGTCGTTAATGACCCGCTTGTCTTCCTGAATGCCGGTTTTATTGGCAAAGTGGGTGCCGGCAGGCAACCCCGCCCTCAGATAAGGCCCGGGCACGTCGTTATCCAGAATATCTAGCAAGTACTGGGCCGAAGCTGGGTCAAGGTAGCTTGAGGTGTAAAGCGAGCGGAAAAATATGGAGTACTGCTTGGCGCTCATCCGGCTGGAAGCCTGTTTTCGTAGCTCTTCCAAGCCCAAGTGCTGATAAATTTCAATCAATTCCTCCTCCTCAATGTTCCGCAACAGTATGAAGTGGGCTATGTTGTCGGAATAAACCAAGGCCTGGTGTAACAACTCGGCAATGGTAAAGCGCGTACCCAAGGGCTTTTGATATAGCGTGCCGAACTCGCTGTTGCGGTCTTCTGATAAAAGTACCAGCTCGTTGTCTAGTTTCCACTGCCCCCGCTCCACTTTTTTCATCACGGCCATAGCCACCGGAATCTTTAAAAGACTGGCCGGCCAAAGCGTCCTGTCTTTATTCACCGCAATGTTGGCCCCGGTGGCCAGGTACTCAAAGTAGATGCTCACCTCAAAATCAGAATTACTTTGATAACTGTTCAGCTTATCTCTGAGCGGCTGGATGTTGATGATAAGGTCTCGGGGGTCGGTAAACGTACGGCCGGGGTCAAGGAAAGGATAGCGGGACTTAATGGCCGTAACGCCCGCCTGCACTCGGCTTGGTATATACCCCACCAAGAGCCAGGCGTTAAACCCAACCACCAAAGCCAGCAACAAAACCAAGAGGCCAATAAGTCCTTGTAAGTTTTTTCGCAGCTGGTTGTGGTTCGTATTTTCCTGCTTCACGGTTGGTGTTTTGGTTAATCATTATTCGCTATTCGTACTTCGCCATTCGGTCTTCGGGCTTCGGTATTCGTACTATTTGCTATTGGCTATTGGCTATTCGGTCTTCAAAATTCGCTATTCGTCATTTTGTTACCGCTTTTATCACCCTTCGCCACCTGTCCGCCGCGGCGGACGAAGGGGTATAACTTGCCAAAAGGCTACGGGCCCCGCTCAGCGGGGCGGGTGATGCCCCATAGGGGCAATACCTTGTGGTCTTGCCATAGGGAGGATTCATTAACTGCTGACATTGTTATTTTAAACTAAAATCCACCAGCGATTTTTTAATTTTGGCGTCAGAAATTTCGTATCCTTTCATATAAATAACTTCTTCTGAATAATTGATGTCGTCAAAATAAGCCAGTGCTTCGCGAAAAATTCTCTCGTTAAATCCGCCGCCAAAAACCTCTCCCCCTTTTCTTGATATTTCGTCAAGCGAGTAATAATTTTTAAGGATAAAATACAAATCAACATAATCCTTCCATTTTCCTCTATGCCCCAACGCCAAGGCCTTCATCGCCGCCAAGGTTATTAAATCAGGCAATCGTATTATTTTATCTAAACGCGCGGACGCTTTTATTTTGTGGGGGAAATTATAGAATGTCATTTTTACATTATTGATTAAGAATGTATACTCCCCCGTCTCGTTGATGTAGGTTTTGTCTATTTTATGATAACGAAATATTTTTCTTTTTATTTTTACGTTATTAAATTCTCCGTACGAAAAAAGATCAAAGTCAATGGAGCGCCTGTGGCCAATATGCAACGCCATAGCCGTTCCTCCGACTAAAATAAAATCGTTGCTAAATTCCTTAACCAGGGGAAGGAGATCATTTTGTTCTTTTGTCAGTATTTCTTTATGCATGCGCACGTCTTTTAAAATATAACGAGAAATAATGTGTTGATTTTTCATGATAGTTGCATCGTTTTTGCTGCGCCTGCTTGTAAAAAATTTTCGCTGTTTTTTTCATGCCGAGAATGGCAATAAGTTTTTGCACATCATCCCAGTCCCCGTAATTGAGGGTTGCCTCAACAACTGCTTCCGGCGAGAGTCCTTTATAATTCTTCGTATACCAAATCAAATGCGGCCGTTTTATAATAAAATCTTGAATAGTCATATACTATCGCACCGACCACAAATACGGCTGTAAAAATTTTGGCAACTTCTGTTTCTTTATGATTTTCATAAATTAATTATTCAAACTTTGGCCTTCGGACTTCAAATTTCGTTTATTCTGGCTTCGGACTTCGGTATTCGTACTATTGGCTAGTGGCTAGTTGCTATTGGCTAGTGGCTAGTGGCGAGTGGCGAGTGGCGAGTGGCGTAAACTTACGGCGTCGCGGTCATGCTGACCGTGCCTTTGCTGGTGGCCAAGGTCCAGCGCCACACTTGCCCGCCGGTATTCTGGTAAAACTCCATTTTCCTCACTGTCAGCTCCGGCGCTTTCAAAATTTCAATGGCGCGGCGGATAGCGTCTTTGGAATCGCTCCAGTCATCAGGCAATGGCACCACGATGGTATCGGAAGTGGTAATGGCTTCAGACTTGCCTACTCGGCCGTTGGCAATTGACACGGCATAAGCCTTGATTTTGCCGCCCTCGGGCACGCCAAAAGCCGCCTCCCAGGTTAAGCTGCGGCCGTCCAAGGCCACATCAGCGCCTGATTTTATGTAAATGGGTTTGGCGGCCTGATTCCAAGTTTGGGCTACCGGGGTAGCCAGGGTCAAGGCAGTTTTAGCGTCGGTGGCCTCGACCGCGGCCTCTTGGGGCACGCCCTTAACATCAGTGTAAGTAAAAGGCTTGGGCGCGGCTGGAGGAGCGCCCGACTCGGAGCCGGGCTTAGAGCCTAGCCACCAGACTAAGCCGGCGGCTATTACCACCAACGCGACCACGCCCACAATAATATATGTCTGGCGCGGATTGCTAGTAGGACTTGAGGTTGGTATTGGCATGGGCATATGATTTTGGGTTAAATTAAAATTTAGAATCTAAAAATCAAAAATCAAAATTATAGTTAAAATCCTAATGTCCAAGCTCCAATTTTCAATAAATACTTAAATGTTTCAAAACTTTGAACTTTATTGGAACTTGGGGTTTGGCCTGCCTGCCGGCGGGCAGGGGTTTGGAAATTAGGTATTGATTTGAGTTTTGATTTAACATACTGTTATTTTTTCACCCTACGGGTGATCCGCCGTAGGCATGACATTTTGATTTTTTGCCTTTTACATTATTCACTATTCGGTCTTCGGACTTCGCAACTCGTACTATTGGCTATTGGCTATTGGCTATTGGCTAGTTGCGAGTGGCGCCAAGTTACTGCGCCTCTAGCTTTATAGTCCCGACTGTCCCGGTCACGTTCACATTGCCGTCGTCGGTATCGTACTTAGCGGTATCGGACCAGCTGGTCTGCCCGCTTCCCCCGGCCCAACTGCTTTGCTGCCAAGGCGAATGGGTGTAAACGCGAGTAAAGTATTGCACTAGAGCTACATCAGCCGAACCGGTGGCGGTGACCGTAACTGTCACTTTTTGCGTGGCTGGGTCATTGGTGCCGCCCGAGGTTACAATATCCCGCGTACTGTTGTCGCGGCTGACATTATCAATCTGCACCACTCGGCTATAAACCAAACCGTCTACGGTAATATCTTTATCAGCCGTGTCAGTAGTCAAAACCCAAGTCGTGCCTGACTTGCCAACATAGTAAGGGTAAGACGCGCCTTTGTTGCTGCTGGCGCCGGCACCGTCGGGCGGATTGTAAAGATTGTGCCACGAGGTGTCGCGAATAGCCTGCACCGCTTCCATGCCTTCTTGAGCCAAGGCCAAAGCAGCCGAACCCTTACCGCCTTCTTTATTTAACTTTAAAGAGCTGTTAATTAAAGCCGCCGAGCCGGCTAACATGGCTGTCGACACCACAATCCCCAGTAGCGCCTCAACCAGCACTTGTCCGTGTGAAACCTCCTTAAAAAACATATCTTTATTATAGCAGAT
>JACRFN010000026.1 GCA_016217875.1 Candidatus Kerfeldbacteria bacterium | reverse complement strand
GTCTCTGGAACTTTACCCGTCGGAAACGGCGGCAGCGGTGCTACTACCTTAACTGGCGTCTTAAAAGGAAATGGCGCCAGCGCCTTTACTGCGATGACTGGCGCTGCCAACTATGTCACCAGATGGAGCGATGCTAATACCATTGGCACAGGTTCACTCTATGACAGCGGCACTAAAGTCGGTATCGGCACCACCCTCCCTGCCCAGGCCTTAGACATCACCGGTCATCTTATAGTCAGCGGCACCTCCACCACCACTAACTTAACCATCGGCACACTGGCAGGTGTCTTAAAAGCCACCTCAGGCGCAGTCTCTGGCTCTGCCACCACCACCGACCTTAGCGAAGGAAGTAATCTTTATTATACTGACACCCGAGCCCGAGCCAGCCAATCTGCCACCTCGCCCTTAAGCTATAACTCCACCAGCGGCGCGCACTCTCTGGCCGGCCTCTCTACTTTAGGCACAGGCAATTATTTGGTGGGAGTAAACTCTGGAGCCACGGCTTGGGAATATAAACAACTCTCTGGGACCACAAATCAAATCAATGTCAATCACGCAGCTGGCGCAGTTACTCTCTCTACACCTCAAGATATTCACACTGCCGCTTCTCCCAGCTTTGCCGGACTGGCCATTAACACTAATACCTTATATATTGCCTCCTCTGGAGCTAATGTTGGCATTGGCACTATTACGCCTTTTGGCCTCCTGCAAGTTGGCACTGCCGCTACTACTCCGGGTTTAATCGTGACTGGCGCTAACCGCGTGGGTATCGGCACCACTTCACCCAGCTACTCCCTTGATGTCTCAGGCGACATCAGAGCCACTGGCACACTTTACGGTAGCGTCTCTACCACTGGCACCTCAGCCTTAGGCGCCCTCACGGTCACAGACCTGACAGCCAGCGGCAATACTATCTTAGGCGATAATGCTGCTGACTCTCTTACAGTCAATGCCGCAACCATCACCTTCCCGAATAATTCTCTCACTGATGCCTTTGTCTCAGACACCTTAACCAGTTCTATCTTTAAAGGCTCAGGCAGCACCACTAATGCTATAGACTTAGCCACGGCTGAAGTCTCTGGAACTTTACCCGTCGGAAACGGCGGCAGCGGTGCTACTACCTTAACTGGCGTCTTAAAAGGAAATGGCGCCAGCGCCTTTACTGCGATGACTGGCGCTGCCAACTATGTCACCAGATGGAGCGATGCTAATACTATTGGCACAGGCGCGCTCTATGACAATACCACTAATATAGGTATAGGAACGACCGCGCCCTTGGCTCTTCTGCAAGTGGGTACCACACCAACCCCCGGCTTATTAGTGACAGTCGGTGGCAATGTGGGAGTAGGCACCACCTCACCTGGCACAGCCTTAGATGTCACTGGCACGATGCGTTCCTCTAACGGCTTAACCGTTACCGCTGGCACGGTCTCGCTTCCCAATGATGAGATTGGTCTGGCTGAAATTAGCCAGGGCACAGCCGGGCAACTCTTAATGTCTAACGCTACTCCCGATACTGCCTGGGTAAGTATGTCAGGCGATGCCACTATTGCTGGCACAGGCGCGCTCACCATTGCTAACGATGCTGTAGCTTTAGGCACAGACACCGCTGGCAACTATGTCTCAGGGTTAACTGAAGGTAGTGATATTGATATCAGCGGCACAGCAGGAGAAGGTTGGTCACCCACAGTAGCCATAGAATCTCAATTAGATAATGTCTCTACTATTTCCCGCGCCTCCTCAAATTTAACCCTGCAGACTACTACCTCAGGAAACATTATTTTAAGCCCTGCCGGCAACGTTGGCATCGGCGCTACTACTGTCTGGGGCATCTTACAGGTTGGCCAGTCAACTGCTCCTAGTTTATTTGTCGCTTCAACCACCGGCAACACTGGCCTTGGTACCACTAATCCCGTCTACAAATTAGACGTCTCCGGTGACATCCGCGCCACTGGCACGCTCTACGGCAATGTCATCTCTGGCACAGGCGCTGCCTCCACCATGAGCGATTTAACCCTCACGGGTAATTTAGCGGTTAATGGCAACACCACCCTGGGCGATGCCGCAGGTGACTCAGTTACTATGAATGCCTCTAACCTAACTCTGCCTAATGCCACAAGTATAGACCTGAAGAATTCCACTGTCGGGGCATTAAATATTGAATCTACGCTGATGAGTTTTGATACCAGCAATTCCAGAGTCGGCATCGGGACGGCGAGTCCAGGGCACAAATTAGATGTCATTGGTTATATACAAAGCGCTAATTCATCAACAGACGGAGCCTTCTATTTAGGAAATTCATCTCACGGTTTAAAAAGATATTCTGGCACTAATATTGTTGAAGTTTATACCACCAGCGGAAATTTGGCACTCATGAACTATACCTCCGGCAACGTCGGCATCGGGACGACGAGGCCAGGGGCGAAGTTGGAGATTTCCGACGGAACAAACGGCACAACATTTTCTATTGGTACCAACGGTAGCTTGACTATGACAACCACCAGTGCCAGCGGAAATATTAGCATCAATCCAGGTGCAGACCTTAATTTAGGAACTGCTGGTGTAGATAATATTAACATCGGAAGAGTTGCCGACAATACTCCTATTACACTTCGAGGTGTGCTGATTGCTCGTTCAGGGCTTAATAATTCAACCACAGCCTTCCAATTCCAAAATACCGCAGGCACCACAGTTTTGAATGTGGATACTACAAACGGCAACGTCGGCATCGGCACTGCCACGCCTTTTGGCCTGCTGCAAGTTGGCACCACACCTTCAGTGCCGCTTTTAATTGTTTTAAACAGCGGCCGCGTAGGTATTGGCACCACTGCACCCAGCTACGCGCTTGATGTCTCTGGCGACATCCGCGCCACTGGCACAATTTACGGTGGTATCTCTACTAGCGGCACTTCCGCTTTAGGTGGCTTAACCGTGACTGACCTGACAGTCACTAACACCGTGGCGCTACCGAACAGCTCTATTACTGACGCAATGGCCTCAGATACTTTAACTGCTTCTATCTTTAAAGGCAGCGGCACAAGCACAGACGCAGTAGATTTAGACACTGCCGAAGTTACCGGAACCCTGACAGTAGGAAAGGGCGGAAGTGGCGCTACTACCTTAACTGGTGTCTTAAAAGGAAATGGCGCAAGTGCCTTTTCTGCAATGACCGGCACCGCCACTTATGTTACCAGATGGACCGATGCTAATACTATTGGCACAGGTATCTTAGCAGATACCGGGACTAATGTTGGTATTGGGACTACGGCTCCCTACGGCATATTGCAAGTCGGCACCACGCCTACAGTGCCGCTTTTAATTGTTTTAAACAGCGGCAACGTCGGCATCGGGACGACGGGGCCGGCGGCGAAGCTTGAAATTAAAGGAACAAACAGATTGTTATTTCAACCAAGCCAGAATGCTACTGGTGAAATACCTGCTGGAGTTGGCGTTTATACTGCTGGTTCAGATTTTACATTTTTAGGTGATGGAAATGGAACATCTGGGAAAAAAGTTGTAATTGCTTATTATAATCAAACTCAATGGTATTCAGCTTTTGAAGTTGCGAATGTTGCCAGTGGTTATGGGAAATTAGTGCTTATGAAAAGTGGCGGCAACGTCGGCATCGGCACCACTAACCCGGCGCAACTCTTGGAAATCTCTGGCGGCACAGCCAAGATTGCAGGTTACACCCTGCCCTCAACAACTGGAGCCGCTAATCAAATCCTTAAAACTACAGATGGTTTAACTGTAACTTGGCAAGCGGATACAGGCGGCTCACCTGCAGGTGGTTCTGGCATGGTGCAATATAATAATGCCGGCTCTTTTGGCGGCGCATCTTTACTTTATTATGACTCTGTTAATAATCGGGTAGGTATTGGCTTTACTGCGCCAGTTGCCCTTTTGCAAGTCGGCACCTCGCCTACACCGGGGTTAGTTGTATTACTCGGCGGCAATGTCGGCATTGGGACGACGAATCCTACTTACAAATTAGATGTCAATGGTGATGTAAATGTAGAATCGGGCGGAATCCGCTTAGCCAGCAGTGTGCCTGGCACGACTACCTACAAACTCTACAACAACAACGGCACCCTTACCTGGAACGGCAATGTTCTTGCCACTGGCTCCAGTGTGAGTGGGACTACGGGCTACATTTCCAAATTTACCACCTCAAGTGCCTTAGGAGATTCGCTAATCTATGAAACCAGCAGTAAAATTGGTATCGGTATTACTAATCCTAGCTACACTCTGGATGTCTCCGGCGACATCCGCGCCACTGGCACTATTTACGGCGGTGTCTCAACCACTGGCACTTCAGCGCTGGGCGGTTTAACAGTTACTGACCTTACGGTTAGCAATTCTATTTCTTTGCCCAACAACTCTATTACAGATGCCATGGCCTCTGATACTTTAACTGCTTCTATCTTTAAAGGCAGCGGCACAAGCACAGACGCAGTAGATT
>JACRFN010000029.1 GCA_016217875.1 Candidatus Kerfeldbacteria bacterium | reverse complement strand
CACCACAGGGCCCAAACCAAAAACCCAAAAAACAAAAAGTCCGGTTGCGCACCAAGCCGACAGCCGAACCAAAGACAACCAACTAATTGGCTTTTTTGTTTCAAATCCTAACCAGTGATTAGACTCTTGTGACATACCCTCCCCCTACTCTTAACTATACTTCTTGCCATATTTTACCTCAAGTGACGTAGTTATCCACAGCCCCACCCTAAACCCACATTCACACATTTCCACCAGAGGCGGACAAGCGCGCGCGCCTGCCTGCCGCCTGCCTGTCGGCAGACAGGGCAGGCAGGAATTAGAGCTGAGCGGCGCTACCAGCTCCGCCACCACCAGTCATGTACATCACTTTTAATAGCCAGCCGCGCCAGCATCTTGCCGGTTTTAGTTTTAAGAGGAACCATATTGTGCGGCAGCCAGCGCTCGGCCTCTTTATTACCCTGATCGGCATACTCCTTTAGTTGAAATGCCTGCTCCAGTATATCGGCCTCTTTAGCCAGCCTGGCCTCTAGTGTTTTACCGATCCGATATTCATTTAACAGCTTAATTACTGGTTTTTGAATAGGTAAATTCTTGAGCTGGTCGCGAGTCGCCTTGCTTTCGTTTACTTTGACAAACTTTTTGTGTATCCAATTCCTGTCACCAGTGCGTGATTCGGCTAAATCGTGAAACAGACACATCTTCAGTACCTTATCAGCCTCCGCACCCTCGATAGTAGCGAGCAAGTAGCCTATCATAGCCACGCGAAAACTGTGGTCCAAGATGCTATCCTCGGTTTTGCCCAAGTTTTGCAAATGAGAGCGCTTTACCCGCCGCAGGCTCCCCACCTCAAATATAAACTCGACGATTCTTTTTAGCTCGGCTTGAGTCATAAGTAAAATAATTAACTATATCCATAAACTATTTTACCATTTTATTTATAGTTTGCGCCACAGCCACCATCGTTTGACGAATGGTAAGGATAAAGTAGAAAGCAAGTAGCCGGCCACTGGCACAAAAGCGTTCAGCCACGGATTGGTATTTTGAATAAGCATCAGCCATAGTGCGGCTATAAAGTAAGTTCCCAGGGCAATGAATAAACGGCGCGACCAGCTCACCTCCCAAGCCTTGTCAGCCTCCACGCGGCGGTTGCGTTCCTTAATGGCTTGCAATTCTTGCTCTATTTCCGCCTGCGTCAACATATTAATACGTAATTAGACTATTAGTTTTAAGAGCCAAGGAAACTCCTGATATGGCTGATTGAACTTAGTAGAGCCCATATGCCCCTGGCCGTGTCGGATGATAAGCGTGCCGTCTAAGTTGTCAAACATTATCCTAGCCTGCTTATCATCACAACCCCAAGGGTCGTTGTCCGAATTAATGAAAATTATATCAGCCACGTGAGCCGATATTTTTCTCCAGTCGTAACTAACCTGCAAAATATCATTGGCGCCCGCTGGTAAGGGCCGGCTGTAGCCTGAGACTAAAATCGCCTGCCTCACGCACACCGGCAAATTTTCCAGCACGCTCAAAATAAGCGGGCAGCCGGCGGAATGGCCGATAAGTGTAGTTTCTGCCGTGAACTTGCCGCGCTCTAAGACGAAAGGCAACTGCTCAGCCAGAACAGGTTTGTCGGCTCCTGGCAAGGCCGGTGCCCAAACTTCGTAACCCGAGTCCTCCAACCCGCGCTTGATATAAGGCAACCAGTACGAATCGGGCGCATCGCCGGCCCCGTGTAAGATTATGGCGTTTGGCATAGTTACGAATTAGAAGCTAAATTTTACTTTGACCAGTCTCAGATTTATCCAGCCGCAGGCAGGCTGAATTTATGCAATACCTTTGTCCACCCCTATCTTGCGGACCATCGTTAAACACGTGCCCCAAGTGTGCCCCGCACTTTCGGCACAGGACTTCCGTCCTGTTCAGCCCGTGACTTGTGTCTTCCTGCAAAATGACATTCTGCCTATTTACCGGATCGGTAAAACTGGGCCAGCCGGTGTGAGAATCAAATTTAGTCACGGAGGAGAATAAGTCATTACCACAAATGGCGCAGCGGTACGTGCCTGGCTCGTGGCTGTTCCAATACTGCCCACTAAACGGCGGCTCGGTCCCCTTTTGCCTGGCCAGACGGTAAAGCTCGGCTGGCAACTCAGTATCTTTTTTAATTTGCTGACTACTTGTCACAAACCTCTTACTTTTTATTACTTAAGTAAATGAGCGTACTTCTGCCTGAGTTTGGATATTTTAGGATCAATAACAGTCTGACAGTAAGGCTCCGCACCATGATTAAGGTAGTAGGAGTGGTGGTAATCTTCAACCTCATAAAACTTATCAAGAGGCTTAAGCTCGGTGACTATAGGCTTGGCGTAGGCGCCAGACAGTTTCTCTAGGTATTCCCTGGCCTGTTGCTCCTGCTCGGCTGAGGTGTAAAAAATAGCCGAACGGTACTGCGTACCGATGTCGTTACCTTGACGATTGGGTGTAGTCGGGTCGTGAAAGGCCGCCCAGACGCCAAGCAGTTCAAGATAAGATATTTCTTTCGGGTTATACTCCACCCTGGCAACCTCAATGTGACCAGTGCTGCCGCTGCAAACTTGCTCATAGGTCGGATTGGCAATACTGCCACCAGCGTAACCAGGCTTAACTGAAATCACGCCACGCAAATTCTGGAACACAGCCTCAGTACACCAAAAACACCCTCCTCCTAAAACAGCTAGCCCAACTTTTCTATCCATGGCTGGCTCGGGCTAGTGATAATCTTGTTTCCTGGCTTTTATGTCCATGGCTTGTTGAACTGCTTCTTCGGCCGACAAGGTACCGTTTCGCAGACTCTTTATAATATCGTCCAGCGCCGGAATTTCGTAATCATTAGCGCCCATCATATAAACCTCCTGACGAATGGCCATAATGGTATCCTCAGGACTGTTGGCCTCTCGGCCCTGTGGCTCCTCTGGCGTGGCCTCTGGCTTTTTAACAGTTTGCTCCGACATATTAATTAACCTTGATAATCTTTAGCTCACGACTTTATTATACTTTAACCACTAATTATTAACTAATTCACCTAGAGGATGATGGATTATACTACGTGCCAAACTTCCACCCCTCTAAATACCTCCTCTGCTTGGGCGTCAAAGTATCATAGCCCACGCCCAAAGCTCTAAGCTTGAGCTCAGCGATAGTTAAATCAATTTCCGGCGGCACAGTGTAGACAGCTGGCTTTAGGACTTTGTGGTTCTGTACCAAATACTCAAGAGCTAAGGCCTGATTCGCAAAACTCATATCCATCACGCTCGCCGGGTGACCCTCGGCCGCGGCCAGATTCACCAGCCTGCCTTGGGCCAACAAATAAATCTTGCGTCCGTCTGGTAACTCGTACTCTTCCACCTGGGGACGGACGGTAGCTACACTCTTAGCCATTTTTTTAAGCCCTGCTACATCAACTTCCACGTCAAAATGGCCGGCATTGGCTAAAATAGCTCCCTCGGGCATTAATTTAATATGCTCGCGAGTTATAACATCGCGATTGCCGGTAGTGGTAATAAACACTTGGCCCAACTTGGCCGCCTTGAGCATAGGCATAACTTCATAGCCATCCATCTGCGCCTCCAAGACTCTGATAGGATTTACTTCTGTCACAATCACTCGTGCCCCCATTCCACGCGCTCTGGCAGCCACCCCTCGCCCGCACCACCCATAGCCTACCACCACTATAATTTTACCAGCCAACAAAATATTGGTGGCGCGCAAAATACCGTCAATGGTAGATTGACCTGTGCCGTAGCGATTATCAAACAAGTGCTTGGTCAGGGCGGAGTTTACCGCCATTACGGGATAGCGCAGTTGGCGCGCTTTAGCCATAGCTTGCAGCCTCAAAACCCCGGTCGTAGTCTCCTCAGTGCCACCCCAAACTCCCTTAAGCAAACGCTTAGTTTTGGTGTGAAGATAAGTTACGAGGTCGGCGCCATCGTCAACTGTCAGCTGGGGCCCGGGCCCCAAACACTGCTTAATATCCTGATAATACTGTTTGGACGTGACACCGCGTCTGGCAAACACTGGTATTTTGTAATCGCGTTTTAAGCTTTGTACTACTTCGTCTTGTGTGGAAAGCGGATTGGAAGCGCATAGCCTCAAGCTCGCCCCGCCTGATTTAAGAGCCAGGGCCAAGTTCGCGGTTTCGGACGTGACGTGAAGACAAGCGGAAATGCGAACGTCTAGCAAAGGCTTGACCTTGACAAAACGCTCGGCAATCCCAGCCAGCACTGGCATTTGCCTGGCGGCCCAGAGAATCTTGTTTTTACCTTTGGACATATGTGACTATTTTACTCTATTCGCCACTTCTTTAGAAGAAGTGGCGGGAAGAAGCGCCGCCTCGGTCTCCGGCCTGGACAACATTACCTTCGCTCGCTGGCTCGGGCTATGCACAGAGGCCTGAAACACGCCCGAGCCGGTCGCTCGCTTAGGTTCCGTGTTGTAAGCCAGGCCTACGACAGAGTGCATTTAATCTTTTAGCTGATTTTTATCGCCTGCCTAATAGCTTGGGCCACACGCTCGGCTTCGCTACCCTGGTATTCAGATTGCGGCCATAAATCCAAACCGTCTGAGGACACGCGCGGAATAATGTGTACATGGGTGTGCCAAATCACCTGCCCGGCAGCCCGGCCGTTGTTGATGCTGATGTTGTAGCCGTCGGCTTGTGTGGCCCGCGATACTCCGGCGGCGACTTTTTGCGCTACCTGCCACAGCTTGGCTACCACTTCAGGCGGCGTGACATCAAACCTGGCATAGTGGACTTTAGGCACCACCAAGGTATGTCCGGGTCGTACCGGATGAATATCTAAAAAAGCTACAAACTCGGCATCTTCATACACTTTAACAGCCTGAATAGTGTTGGTTACTATTTTACAAAAAATACAGTCCATATGAGTAAGAGTGAAAAGTAAGTGTAAGAGTAAAAGGAGTTAATTATTTAAAAAATATTTAAACTCTTACTAAATTACCTTACCTTAAACTAAGTTTAATACAGCATCAATTCCTGCCGCACACGGGCAATAAAAGCCTGGCTACCTTCTTTGTCATCTTCAGATGGCGCCCAAGCGGGAAAAGCTTTATGCGTGTGAGGATTCCACGGACCTTCAGACACCTGGTACACTACGGTGTCAGGCTCCAGCGCCAGAGAGCTGTGCCAGGTGCCGGGTGGCAGTTCAGCCCCCCAAGGGCTTTTGCCAGCCTCCAAAACTACATGCTCGGTTACACGGCCATCATCGGCAAACACCAACACGGCCAGCTTACCGCGCAGCACTATAAACACCTCCACCTTGTCTGGATTCTCGTGTTTGTGCGGACGCACGTACGAATCAGGCTCCATCACATTAACCATGCGGTGCACTTTGGCTTCGTTGTTGTCGTGAAAAGTGTACAAGCTGCGACGGCGAGCCGAATTCTGCGCTGAGGCCGCTACCTCGGCTATTAATTTATCGTCAATGAGTATAAGAGGCATAAAATAGAATCAAGAATGATAATGATTTAGTAAATTACTAATTTCTAACGACTAATGTCTAAAATAAATCCCAATGTCCAAGCTCAAAATCCCAATAAAATCCCAAGTCCAAATTTTTAAAATTGGAAGTTGGGGTTTTATTGGAACTTGGGATTTGGGATTTGGAAATCATTATAGGCATTGGGAATTAGTATTTTTATAACTTTACATTTTCTCCTGCTGGGCTACGTACCACAGCAAGCCAGCGATGGCCCCCAGCGGCAGGCTTAACCATAGCCAAGCACTATTGGGAACTAGTGTCAAACCCAAAATGGCTACCAATACAGCCGAGGCGGCCGCGCCGGTGTAAGGGCGGCTAAGTGGCGCCGGGGGCGTACCCAAAAGCCACAACACCACAGCCGCAGCTAAAATTAAATTAAGATCAAGATACAAGCTCACCAGGCCAGGCCTGATAAGCTCAAGCAAAAACAAAAACCACCAAGCCAGGCCTAAACCCAAACCAGCCTCGCCCATCACCTGGCGGACATTCAGCGCTAGCGAGTGTTGCCAAAAATGTTTCATAAGCTGGCAAGGGCCCGGCTTAGCCAAGCCCATGAAAAACCCTGGCGCATTATGTTTACGCTGGCGCCGGTGATGACAATGGAGCCTGGCTGAAGCTTAGGCGCGGACACGATAAAGCGCAGACGCCGGCCGGGCTCCAGATAAGAGAAACTAGTAGCACGCAGGCTATAGCGGCGCACCCCTGTGCCCTGAATCTCCTGACCTTTGAATAAATATTCAAATCCGTTGCCTTGCCTAACCCCAAGCTGCAGAGGTACTGAGTCTGGTGTGGCCGTAAGTTCCAGCGTCACCTGGACTGTACGGGGGGGAATACGCACGTCAATGTATACTGGCTCAGTCTGTAACGACATCCCCGGCTGCACCCGCTCCACCCGACCCGCGGGTAACAGTACTTGGAACAAGCTCGTACGCGCCACAAAATCAGTTGAACCGGTAAGGGGGGAGGTGCCAAAAAAAGTCTGCCAGGCAATAAACATGACTACGGCGGCGGGTAATATCCATCTCAAGTGCCAAACATATTTCATAAAGGCAAAAACTTATACAAGCTGTGATCTTCAAATCCCAGCCTAACCGGCGCAAGCTTCAGCCCGGCCTGAGCCAGCTGGCGCTCGTTCATATAGCGCAGGTCTGGGGGGGACCAAGTTGGGTGAAAGCGATAAACCGGCGTACCGGCCTCAAGCAGCTGACGCACTGTCTGATAGTCTGAAGGGTTTAGCAAAGACACTATCTCCTGGCGCTCGGGCCAATAATTCTTTTCCGTGTTGCCGGAGACTATCACGCTCTCAGGCTCGGTGGCCTGCTGCACGGCGCGGCCTACTTGCTCAAACCGCTTGATATTAGCTCGTATCTTCAGCAAGCCTTCTTGAGGGTCATAAAACACTAAGGTGAAGGAAAGTATGGTATAAACGCCTACCAAGCCCGCTACCGCCGCCCTTAACCAGCCTGCCTTAAGGCCCCACAGCCAAGACAAAAACGCACCGGCCGGCCAGAGCAGGAAAGCGTACAAGGGCAACCAATAGCGCACATAGGAGGTGCCGAGCGTAATGGCTTGAGGATCGGGGTTATCGTGAAAAGACCAACTGCCGTAAAGCACTACCAGCCATAGGCAGGCTAAAAATCCTTTTAAGGTAAAGGCCCGCTGCTCTGATGAGAGCCCGCGCCAACGCGCCAGCAACCAAGCCAAACCCCCTGTGGCCAAAACAGCCCACCACCAACTAAGACCTAATAAATAATTATATGTGTTGCTTAAAATGGCTCGCGGATGGAAGCCGAAAGGCAGTATCAGCTCCCCGAGCAAAGAAGTGGTAGCGCGCAAATCTGATAGCGGAAATTTTAATCCGGCCCGGTAGCCCACTGATAAAACTTGTCCGTAAACGGCGTAGTTGGCCCAAAGTACCGGCGCGAAACCAAGCAACGCTCCTAAACCTAAGAGGGGCAAATAACGAGGCTTAACCTGGCGCCAGGACAAAACAAGCCACAAGAGGCCGCTGGATAAAATCCAAAATATTTCCGAGGTGCGCACAGCCACAGCCAGCCCCACCGCCAGACCCGCGCCCAGGTAGTACCAAGACTTTTGCTGACGCAAACTCTGCAGCATAAACCAAGCGCTAGCAAGCAGTAAATCAAAAAACAAAGCGTTATGGAACAAACTGCGGGCGTGGTAATACCAATAGGCCGGCAAAAAAACCAACAACATGGTGCTGATGACGGCTGTCCGGCGATCAAAAAGCTCGCGAATGATAGAGTAAAAGCAAAGCAGTCCCAAAATAGCGCCGAGCGGAGTTAAGAAAGGCAGCCACCCCGCACCGAAGATGCGTCCCCAAGCGCCCGCCAGCAGCGGCCAGCCCAAAAAACTCGCTGGCACCAAATTGCCCTGCACCACCACGGTGCTACGCGGATGAATAATGGGGGCAGGCAGTTTATTATTAAGCGGTACTGGCGCGGCCAGGGTCTGGCCTTGTGCTAGGCGCCCCGCAAAATAAGCATTGGCCGCCTCGTCCGGCGAATTGTAGCGGCTGGCGGGCAGACCCCAAGAAAAACTGCTGTATAAAACAACGGCCGTCGCTATAAGACCAGCCACCGTCAAACGCTCTGGCCACACCCCAAATATCATACTTTGTTATTATACCAGCATAACCTAAGTATATAAACATAATACTTAGCTACTTCTCTGGTTGCCTCGTGCAACCATCCCGCCCAGGCGGGATGAAAGCGGAGCTTTCAGAAGTAGCACAAGAGTCGCCCCGCGGACGCGGGGTCTCCGAGTCAGACAACGCTGCCCTCACTCGCTACTGGCGCTATGCGCAATTGCCACAGCACGCACCAGTTTAACGCTCGTTCGGGTGCCGAGTTGTAACCAGCCATACGACAAGGCGGCACTAAGGTGTACCAATAAAAAGTAGATAAAGTAGATTGTAGATTTAAGCGTGTGGGACTATTTATGTCCGGCCGGACATAAATAGTCCCACTATTAATCCCCTCCGCCAAAGGCGAACAAGGACAGGGTGACATCATTTATTTGCTCAACTTTAAAGACGATGAACTTATATGTCTTTGTTATAGATACAGCCAGAGGTGCTACAATGTAAGGGTATGGCGTTAAAAATGCTGACAACCCTGGTGGTGCTACTGGCTAGCCTTAATGCTTGGGGCTGGCAAAACGACCTGGCCGGCCTGACCTTAGGGCTCATATATCTGGCACTTACTTTGTATCTCTTAGGCGGACGCGCCGGCGGCTTTTTAGCCACAGGCGTCTGGGGGCGTTACGTTTGGGGCCTGATTATAACGCTGGGGGCCGTCAGTATAATTGTAACCGGACTTTTTTACCTTAATTTTTATAGCCTCGCGTCTTTAGCCGGCGTGCTGATAATACTGCCGTGGTTTGGCTCTCACAAAGTGACAATTCAGACTCCGGCTGAGACCGAGGCGGGCGGCCTAGAAAATTTATGGCTCCGGATGAGCCTGGGCCTAACTTACCTGGTTCTGGCGGCTCTTACTTTGTACCTTTTGAGCCAAGCGCAAACCGTGGAGGCCATCCGTACGCCCTGGCAAGTGGTGCCGGGCTTGGTTTTCCTGCTTTACGGCTTAACCTGCGCCTGCTACTTAACTTTGTCCTTGTTTGGTGCTCGCCACCCAGCCTGGCCGGTACCGCTCTATTTGCTGACATTCTCACTCGCCGGTTTGGTTTATCCTCTGGGCTTCGGTTTTGATCCATTGATTCACCAAGCTTCGGAAAAGCTGCTGCTGGCTTCAGGCACCATCAGCCCCAAACCGCTGTACTATGTGGGACAATACAGTCTGGTCACCACCATAGCTTGGCTGGGGCGTCTCAGTGTGGCTATGGTTGACACCTGGCTGGCGCCTCTGCTAGCGAGCTTGGTTTTGCCCACTGCCCTCTGGGCAATAACCCGCCGCTTGAAACTGGCGCGGCCCTGGCCCTTGTGGCTCATCGCCCTGCCCCTGGCTTTGACTTTGCCTGCTTTCACTTACACGACGCCGCAAGGCCTGGCTAATCTATGGGCGCTTACGACCATAATTCTGCTGGCCACGAGATTCCTAGGCGCCAGCCTGCCTGTTTGGTTACCCTGGCTCGGGACTTTGGCGGCCTTAGTCGCTCATCCGCTGACCGGTTTGCCCATGCTAGGCGTAACTATGCTGTGGTGGCTTATTAAAGAAAGGCCGGGCGTCTTAGGCTTGCGACACCAGCTAATCACCAGACTCGTAGCCTTGGCTACGGCCTTGGCTGTACCAGCGGCTTTTATGGCTATGTCTTGGTTTAAGCCTGGCGGCCCAAACCTTACTTGGACTCATGATTTTATGGGCGCGCTAGGGCGTCTAGGGCAGGACATGCTGGCGGCTCTGCCCTTCCTGCCGCGTCTGATTGATCTGTCTGACGCTGTTTATTTATGGGGTCGGCCCCTAACGCTTATACTGCTGATTTTAGCCACGGTCGGCTGGTGGCGGTCAAAACGCCACCACCCAGGTCTGCGTTTTATGGCTTTAGCCTTTGCCCTTTCAGCCTCAAGTTACCTGATGCTCAGACTGGGGGCCTCATTCCCGAACCTGGAGCCCAACGAACAAGGCTTTTACAGCCTACGTTTGTGGGAACTGGCTCTGCTTTGTTTGCTACCACTGGCCATGGTAGGCGCCTACGAGTTGGCCCAATTGATAAAAACCAAACTCAACTCTCCTCTGCTGTGGGTGGCCTTCGGCAGCCTCATACTAACAGCCGGGTTTTATCTGACTTACCCCCGGGTGGACATCTGGCACAAAAATGCGGCTTACAATACCACCCCGGCTGACATTGAAGCCGTGCAATTGATAAACAAAACCGCGGGCGAGGTGCCTTACGTGGTGCTGTCAAACCAAGCCGTGGCGGCCGCGGCCGTGCACGAGTATGGCTTTAGCCAATATTACCAAGGCCATTTTTACTATCCTCTGCCCACGGGTGCCAATCCCCTCTACCAAGTGTACCTGGCCGTGGCGGAGCAAGGCTTACCGACCCGTGAAGCCGTAGCGCGTGCGGCGCAGATATCTGACGTGCCGCAAGTGTATTTAGCGCTTAACCGCTACTGGGCCAATTTTGACCAACTTACGGCCACGGCCCGTAAGCAAGCCGATGAATCGTGGACTGTAGCGAGCGGACGGCTACAAGTGTTCCGCTACGATTTCTAAGAGACGCCAAAAATTATCCTCTTACGGCCGGCTGTAAAAGGTATACAAATAAAAAGTAAATCCAGTAGATTTAAGCGTGTGGGACTATTTATGTCCGGTGACCGCCAAGGCGGCATCCCGCAAACCATCAATAATCTTATTAGATAATGTGTGGGACCGGATATAAATAGTCCCACTATTCCCGCTGAGCGGGACAGGCACCACTCCACTATTCTACTATCACCACTATCAATTAACCTGCTAAATTAATCCACTTCAAGGGTAAGCTAAAGCTTGATTATTTCCCGCACGTAGCGCTCCAGCGTGCGGTCTTGGCCAACGCGGCTGGCGTTAAGGCCAACACGCAACAGTTCGGCCGGGTGATCTAGGCACCAGTCAAGCTTGTCCAAGAAATCTTTCTCATTACCAGGCTCAAACAACCAGCCGGTGGCACCCTCTTTAACTAGCTCGGGAATCCCCCCCAGATTCGCGGCCAGTACCGGCGTGCCGGCCAGCAAGGCTTTGCCAATGGTCGTGGGTGAATTTTCATAACACAGCGACGGCACGATAACAAGATGTCCTTGGGCTAGGTGCGTATCTATTTCCGCCTGAGTTAAGCCGGAGATAATAACCAAGCGAGGATCTTGGCCTGCGGCCTCAGCCACTTGAGATAAATCAGGTTCCAGTCCCAAGGCTATTATTTGTAGTACAAAATCCGACCGGGCTGATTTTTTAATGGCGTTTATAAGCCAGACCACGCCCTTGTGCTCAGCTACTTGCCCCACGTAAACCAATTGCAGGGGCGGCCGAGAGTTTTTAACAGTCGATTTGCCTTGGCTCGCCGGCACCGGATTGGGCACAACCAGACAGCGGCTGTGCGGGAAAAACCCGCGGCTTTGATGTTCGGCCAAAAGCCAGGCTGAAGGCGAAACCACCGCACCCACCGGCGCAAACAGCCAGCGCGTCAGAGTTTGATAAAAACGCATGGGCAGAGAAAGCTGCTTGCTCCTCCACATAAAAAGTCCTGAGGGATGCAGCAGCTGCACGTCATGCAACGTGTGTACCTGTCGGAATCCCAGTTTTTTCATCATCCGCGGCAACAGAAAAGACAAACCCATTAAATTGTAACTTATGACCAGGTCCGGCTGCTCGCGCGCCAACTCGCGACCGAGCAGCCAAGCTACTGGCCAGTTAACCAGATTAATGAGCTGCCAGAGGAAACGTACGGCTTTTGGTACCCGGGGGCCGGTGAGATAATGATAAAGATTAAGCGGCCAAAACCGATATACGCGTACGCCGCCTTCCTGCCGTAACTCCGGCTTAAGACGCCTTAAACTGCCAAACGGCACAGTGGTCACCACCACCACTTCGTGCTCTTGCCGCACTAACTCCAGCGCCAACTGGTGGGCCAGATATTCAGCTCCGCCGCGTACGAAGGGCGGATATAAATTTGTCAGAACGGCTATCTTCATAGCTGACGGTATAAAGTTAACAGGCGTTCGCCGATAATCTCCCAGCGATATTGCTGCTCTACTATTTCCTGAGCACGCGCCCCCAAGACCCGCGCCCTGGAGGGGTGTTGCAACAAGGTATCAAGCGCGGCTGACAAACTTCGGGCCTGCCCCGGCTGCGCCAGTAAACCCGTTTCTCCCTCGCGCACTACCTCGCGCAGGCCAGGCAGACGCGAGGCTACTACCGGCAAACCTGAGGCCATAGCCTGTAGGGCCGCCAAACCAAAAGTTTCCGCCTGACTGGTAGAAGGCAAAACAAAAATATTGCCTAAGCGGTAGTAATCGGGCAAAATCTGGTCTGGCACAAAACCAGTGAACTTTACCCTCTCGCCCAAGCCTAAGCTTTGGGCCTGGGCGATGAACCGCTGACGCCAACTGCCCCCGCCTACCACGACCAACTGCCAAGGCTGATTTTTTAAATTAACCAGGGCTTGAAGCAAAACTTCCAAACCCTTAAAAGCATGGGCCTGGTCAAGCGTGCCCACAAACAACAACACCGGCACGGATGGCTTGAGTTTAAGCTCGGCGGCCAGATTTAGGGGGGCCGGGGCGGCCGTAAATTTTTCTTCTACGCCATAGGGCAACACCCGCCACTTGTCAGGCTCGCCCCAAAGGAGCCGGGCCACGGTGGCCAGATAGTCACGCGTAGAGCAAGTAAGCAGACTGGCGCGTCTGGCCAGCTTGCCGCCTATGATACTTGTTAAAGCATGAAAGACTAAACCTTTTATACCCGGTGCTTGTGGTGTCATATGATAGGTTACGACCAGCTTGGCTCGGCGCCCGAGCCAGGGCAGGAATTCTTGCGCGCCGAAAAAAGGATAATGCAAATGCACCACATCAAATTCTCTCAAACGCCAGGCGAGCTGCGGCAGGAAGGCTCCGTTGCCCCACTTAAACCACGGACGCAAAGGTTCGACTTTAACTCCCTCAAACTTGGTAAAGGTCAGACCACGATTATAGCGGGGCGTAAAAACAGTGACCTCGTGTTCCTCAGACGCCACGCGAGCAAAATGATAAGCCACGGTGCCAATACCACCGCCGTAAGGCGGATAAACGCAAGTAAGTTGGGCTACTCGCATACGACTACCAGCGTATTAAAGGATAAATCAGCCACCAGACGGCTGCCGCCAAAGGATTGAAAATCCGACGCGTCAGCCAAGAATCAACTTCTTGAAAACTTACCTTGGCACTGGCTAGACTGAGCAGCTGGCGATCACTCACCACGCGCAAGGCCTTAAGCCGCTGACGATGATTGATGATGGAACGCAAAGTGGAAGCCCGCCCAAAGTATTTATAAACCCTGAACTTAACCTTAAACCAGCCGCTACCGCCAGCTACCAACAATAGCGGCAACTCGGCCAGCAGCATCAGGCTGCCTAAAATAACCAGAGTCGGCCATTTCCAATACCACAACCAAACCAACCAGCGATTGCGTTCCATATAATAAAACTTGGACAAGCTACGCGAGAATTCATAATGGTGTATGGCCCGAGCCGCCGGCTCCAGGGCCAAGCCCCAACCAGCCAAACGCAGACGCAGCGAAAGTTCCAAGTCCTCGTGATACAAGAATAATTCCGAGTCAAAAAATCCCACCTGCTGCAAAGCTGCTGTCCGCACCAACACCGCGGCTCCGGAAACATAAGGTATCTCCTGGCGTCCATTCAGCCACGGCAACCGGGCCGAGGCTTCTTTTATATCCAAACCATGACCGCCGCCGTAACCAAACCCCAAATAATGCCAACAGTTTCCTAGAGTATTCACACGTCCGTCCGGTAAAAAAATGGCCGGCTGCACCGCTGCCACTTGGGGGTGCTGCTCCAAGTAATTAACCAACAAAGCAATCGTTTGTTCTTGTAACTCGGCATCTTGATTCAAAAGTAAAACCGCTTCTGCGGAAGCGGCCACAGCCGCCCGCAGGCCGATGTTATTACCGCCTGTAAACCCCAAATTCTCCGTCTGGCGCAAAAGTTTGACTTGGGGAAACTGTGAGGCTACTAAATCTGCCGAGCCGTCGGACGAGGCGTTATCCACTACATAAACAGGCAGGCCAGATGCGTATTTAGCGCACGAATCAAGCGCACTCTTAAGCCAGCGCCGCCCGTTGTAAGCCACTATGACAACACCAACTCGCATAGACTACCAGCCTAAATACTTGCTGGAGCGGGAGGTATGGCCGGGGGCTCCCGGTGAAATTTACGGTCAAGTCTCCACGAGTCAGGCGGCAAGCCTAAGAGCGACAGTGAAGCCCCGAGCAGGGCCATGTTTTTCCAGACTAGGGAAAAATCAAGCCAGGCAAAAAAAGACAGCAATAGCAGGCTCGCTAGGGCGGCTGCCACCTCCACTCCCCAGCCCACCATCAGGGCGAGCCCCAAGATTATTTCACCGACCGACTGCACGGTGACAAAAAGCTCTGGGTCAAATGGCAGCCAGGCGTAAAAAGACACGAGATTTATAGCCTCAGTCCGGTTGGTGCAAACGCCGATGGCGTTGTCGTCCAAGCCGAATTTACTCAAGCCCGACCACAAAAATACAAAGCCCAGAGTGAGGCGTAGCGCCAGCGGCACCCAGGGGCCGAGTTTAACGCGCCAAGCTGACCAGTCAAACATAAAATTAAGGCCTAACCTCTGGCTTAGAGCCGCGGCTTGGGGCGGGCGGCGGGCTTGCTTCTTTAAGCGCCAGTCCGCGCACCACTGAAGTGAGCTGGCGGGCCAACTTTTCCTGCCTGATAAAAATTTTAAAAAGCAAGTAAAAAACCAACAACAGGGCTAAGTAGACAACCAAGTCGCTGCCGCGCCCCACGCCCACCCAGGCCGCCAAATAAGAGGCTACCTCAGGCACCAGCACGATCACGGCCACTCCCAGCCACAGGGCGAACCACTCCACGAATTCAAGCCAAGTAAGCTCCCCGCTGCGCAGCCTGGCATACAAACGCCACCAAATTATGGCCACGGCGGCTAAAATTATGAATTGAATCAGAGACATAATATTAAAAACCAAATGTCAAAATTAATTTATTTAACTAAACGGCCAAAAAATAAATCCTTGACGATTTTAAGCGCCGGCAACTTGCCCTGCTTAGAGCCCTGCTGGCTGTAAGCCGTATAGCGCACGGTCACCGGCACCTCGGTCCAGGGAATCTTAGCCCTGACTAACTCGTCTATAACCTCTGAGCTAAAAGCCATTCTGTCCTGCCGCCAATGCATCAGCGCCAAAGCCTCGCGGGTAAAAGCCCGCAAACCGTTGTGCGCATCGCTCAAACGGACCCCGGACACGGCCCAGGTGAAAATGACGGCTAATTTCAAAGTTAAACGGCGCAACCAGGGCAGATTAACAGCACGGCCTAAAAACCGCGAACCCAAGGCAGCTGACGGACGTCCCACCGACAAGGCACTAACAAGGGGTGGAATATCACGAGGCTCAAACTGGCCGTCGGCGTCAAAGTGCACCACGGCTTCAGCCCCTTGGGCCAAAGCATAAGCCGTACCGGTGGTGAGGGCGGCGCCGTAGCCCCGGTTAACCATATGCCGCAGCACTAGCGCGCCAGCTGCCCGGGCAGCTTCGCCCGTGCCGTCAGTTGAACCGTCATCTACCACGACCACACTTTCAGCATACGACCGCACCCCAGCTACGACCGCTCCGACTGAGGATGACTCTTGATAAGCTGGTATAATTATGAAAACTTTCATTACTTTTGTTCACTTAACCACTTAAGCTGCAGCCGCAAACCCTCCAACAGCGGCACTTGCGGCTCGAAGCCTAGTTCCCGTTCTGCTCGCCGCGAGGCCAGACAGCTGCGCCCGATATCACCGGCCCGGGCCGGCGCGTAATTAACTTTGGGCACCGAGCCCAAAACTTCGCCCAAGCGCACTACCAACTCGCGAATCGAAACTTCCTGCCCGCTGCTCAAATTGTATACGCCGAAGCCGCTCTGCAGAGCCGCCAGCAGGCCCGAGGCCACGTCGGTCACGTAAATAAAATCCCGCGTCTGCTCGCCGCGGCCCTCAATCAACAGCACCTCATTATGCAAAGCAGCCCGGGCAAACTGAGCCACTACCCCGCCTTCACTGCTGGCATCCTGACGCGGCCCATAAACATTAGACGGCCGCACCACCACCACCGGCAGACCCTCACCCTGGGCGTAATAATTCAAATAGCGTTCCACTGTCTGCTTGGCCAAAGCATAAGGTGAAGAGGGCCGCTGTTCGGCCTCCTCGCCAGTGGGCAACTCCCTGGCCGCGCCGTAAAGCGCCGCCGTGGAAACGAACAAAAACTTTTTCAAGTCCAGAGTACGGGCCGCCTCAATTAAATTAAGACTGCCCACTATATTAACCGCCGCGTCCTGAGCCGGATGCAACGAGCCCTGCACCACACTGCGTTGGGCCGCCAGATGGCAAATATAATCCGGCTTTAATTTGCGTACCAATATAGACAGTTGAGGCGAACGGACGTCGAGTTTATGAAAAGTAGCCGCTTGAGGCACGTAAGCGCGGCGGCCGTACGACAAATCATCTATCACGACTACGCTTAAACCGGCTCTCAAGGCTGCTTCGGCCAAATGAGAACCAATAAATCCAGCGCCACCAGTTATTAAAACCTTAAACATATAAATCCCAATGACTAATTTCTAATCAAACCCCAATACTCAAATCCCAAACTCCAATAAAATTCCAAGTTCCAAATCCCTGTGGGCGGCCTGCCTGCCCACGGTCCCCCGATGAACATCGGGGAACCTCGCCTATGGCGGGGTGTGACCAGCAGACAAGACAACTAAACTAATTTCAAAAATTGGAATTTTGAGCTTTATTGGAACTTGGGGCTTGGAATTTGTAAATTGTGAATTTATTTAGATTTGGTTTGACATTTAAAAAATTTATGGTAATTAGTCGGAAACGTAACCAAAATAGATATCGAGGAATCTTTTGAATATGTTTTCTTT
>JACRFN010000027.1 GCA_016217875.1 Candidatus Kerfeldbacteria bacterium | reverse complement strand
GTGTCTGGCCACGGTCCTGGTACTCGAGCCTGAGCGCACTAGCTTAACCGCGTCACGGCGTACGGTGGGGAGATTTGGGTTGGTGGTATAGGGCATGTACATAGTTTAGCCCCAGGTGGTGCAAAGGTATTGAACCATTACGAAGAAGTTGACTTTATCTTGTTTTTCGTGTATAATTATTTTAGTACTAAAAATATCAAACAAAAACAAAAGCATGTCTTATTATCCATCCATTAATGGACGCGGTGTGCGTTCTCGTTTAATTCACGCCCATTCGTGGAAATCACGTCAGCAAAAGCCTTTGGTTAAGAAACAGGCCGGTAGTTTGCTCCGTGGTTTGTCAGTTTTGTTTTTTGATGATGATTCAGGCTCTACCAACTTTAGGCTGTGGTAGGGCTGTTTTAGTCTTGACAGAATGTGTCTTTAGGGGTATGCTGGTCTGTTATTGATAAACGCTTTTATGCCTAGGATAAGTGAGTTTATTGACCAGGCCGCAGAACAAGAATTACGGCGCCAAGCAGAGGCAGCCGAGGTTCAAGCTGAGGGCCATCATATAACTTTGGATAATTCGCCCGAGGCTAAAAGTTTGCCGATCACGCCCCTGGGTGAGGCCAAGACCCAACTTAATACCATTGATTTGGTTGAGATTAAACTGGAGGAAGTCAGACGAGGTGAAACATATCAAGCACTCAAGCAAATGTATGAGGCCGGAGAGTTAGATGAAAGCGATTTGCAGGAAGTATTTGCTGATGAGCCAGGCTCATCACGTCTGTTGGAAAAGATTTTCGTGCCTGAAGCCCAAGGCAAGACTTATGTCGGACCGGATAAAGACGCAGCTGCTTTGTTGTTACAAGATATTGAACAGGGTTTGGTACCTAGACAAATAAAAGTTTCTAAGAGCGAAGCCGGTAGTAGGCCAGCCCGCGAGCGGGGAGTGGAGCGCAATGATGTCGAGCAGCAGCTGTGGCGCGAGCTGTGCCAGGAATACACTAAGGGTATGAGTTTGGATGCTATCGCCAAGCAATATCTAGCAGGTCAGGGTGATAAGCAATTAGCCAGAAGGTTTTTACAAGAAGTACAACAAGGTAAATTTGATCCCGCCGCCTTTTTGATGACTGAGGTTTTGTTGGCTCAGCCCAAGTTGCCCGGCCAGCAGCTTGAACAGCATGATTGGCAACAAGTGAGCCAAAAGTTTATAGAGGCCACGCGCGCCGTTTGGCAAGATTTTGCCTACGGCGGCAAATGGAAGTATAGCCGGGAAACCGGACGATATACAGTAGGCAGTGATGCAGACCTTGATGCCAAAACCTCGCTTTTCTTATTGACCAAAGCTGGCCTAGGTAGTCAGCTACGTACTACGGCTGTACCCCCGGGAGAAATTTTACCCAGCGCAACCACTTTGGATAGTGGTAAAAAATCAGGAGTACTGACAGAAGGCCAAACAGTAGTAATTGATAATCACCAGCCTTCACGTGGCTACGAAACTTCGTCAGCCAGGATACTTTATCGCTTATTGCAGGCAGCTAATTTACTTGAGGCCAATGATGAGGCGCTTCAAGCCTTGGTGGCCATGTCAATGGATGATGATAACGGTCGTTTGATTAAGACGCGCGCCCAGTTTGAGCATAGTGACCATAGCTTACGCGGCTTGCAACGCTATATGGGCGCTGAGGAACTTTATGAATTTTTCCAAAAAGAGTTGCCCCGAGCCGATGACAAACTGAAGAGGGACAGTAAAACAGAGGAAACGATAACTAAACGCGATGTTTATCATAAGGTTTTGAATATTCAGCTGTCTGACGACGAGCTGAAGGGTTTAAAGTTGAATAAATGGAAGAAAAGGGGCAAGCAGCAGTGGGCCGGCGCTGAATATTGGCAGGCCCAATCCATCAAGCAAGCCAAAGCCTGGTTTTTACAAGACCCGAGCCGGCCTGATTCTGCACTCAAACCGGATAAGGAGTTGATGGCTTCCGGCCGGCTGGTAAAGGGGCAAATGAACGGTCAACCGCAGCGCTTCATAATTAATATCGTCGGACTGGAGGATAAATTGCGCGCTGGCCACGACGCAGTCAAAGCTTATGGGTTTGACGGTCTTATTTCTTACAATCCGGAACAGAACAGTTTTATGGTGAATACCACTAATAGCCTGGTTGATTTGAGTCAAGCTCTGCGGCTTAAACAGGGCGTGCCGGTGCGCGGCGCTATGTGGATCAAACCTATGAATGGCCAACCCCTGGAAGTTGGTTTGGAAGATATCCTGAAAGAGATAGGTGTGCCGGCCGAGTACTTGAAAAATCCTCAAGGTCTGGTAGGAGTTTATTTACAGCTGGAAAAGTCAGTTCAGTCTTTGCAGCCCATGATTATGGAAGAATGTCGGGCTGAACTCAATAAACCAGCCTATGCTGACTTGTCTCAGTCCGAACGTGAGCTGGAACTGCAGCAGTTAAAACGTGAGGCTATATCAGAAATCAGGCGGCAGGTTTATAATGAATATAGGAATAATAAGCCAGCTTCTAGCGTTAAATAGCTAAACCAAGATTTTATGACACAGACGGCCAGCAAACATGTTTCATCTAAGTCAGTCAGCCAAGGGGCAAGTGGCAATTTTGTTGAGGTTTACTTGGATAAATTGTTGGACCAGGTTGGCATAAAGAATTTAACAGCCGCCCAAACAGCTTATTTGCGAACTGAGTTACTAGTAGAATTGGAGAAAAGATTAAAATTGGTTTTGTTAGAAAGTTTGGATGAAGACGGTTTGGCAGCTTACGCGGAATTAATCCAATCCGGCAAGGTGAGTTTGGCTGAGCAGATATCATTTTTTAAATCCAAGGTAGCCAATTTGGACGAATTGATGAAGGAGTCTGTAGACGAATTCGCGCGGGAGTTTATAAGCCACGGGTTAGCTATTAAACCGTAGTTATTATGAATGACGAACAGCGCATACGAAAAATCAGGGAAATCGAAGCTGATTTTAATGTCAGGCTAGAAGAGCATCGCCGGCGGATAAGGGACATAGTTAATCAGACCGTCAGACGTATTGACGAGGCCAAAGCGCAATCAATCATGCGTTCCCTTAAGGGTAAGTAAAGTTTTACGTTTATGCCAGATTCTAAACCAGAACAACCAAAAGCACTATTGCCTGAATCAACTGGCGAGCGGGGTGTGGTGTCGAGCGGCCCAGCCAAGGAGGAGCCGCGCCGCCCACAAGAGCAGACTGAGAGTTTGGCTGATACGGCTAAGAGAATAGGCAAGAGTATTTTAGAGAAGGGCTCTCAAGTGGTAAAAGAGGCGGTGGCCAGCGCCCAAAGGATTAAGCAAGAATATGATGAGGCCATAGCCAAAGACTCGGCTGGGCCAGCCTCTGAGATAAAGCCTGAGGTTGATGAGGCCATAAAGCAGGAGTCACAGGAAGCCCAGACTCTTCAGGCCGAGGCGGAATCAACCCAGCAGAGGATTCAGGAGGTGGTGGCAAGTGAAACTGTTCAGCCCCCAGAGTCTGCTCGAGGGCCAGCTGCTTCAGCTCAGGAAAAAATTAAGATTGAAGATTTGCTCCAGCAAGCCGAAGCTAAGCTCGGCGCTGCTGGTGCCCATGTTGATCCTTCAGGTTTGGTGTTTCTTAAGCCAGAAGATATAGAAAGAATGATTCAGGAGTATAAGGCTAGCAAAGCTGAGTTAGATGGTATCGGTCGGCAGTTACGCAGCTACCCGGATAAAAGCAAACTTGGAAAAAATGAGCGTCGCCGGCTGGATAAGGATATTGATGGAGCCAAGAATGTGGCTAAACGACTGGCTAAGCATCTTGATAAGCTGGAACAGCTTAAAAAACGAGGGGTTGCAACTGCGCCAGCTAAGGCACAAGTTCAGCCGTCAGTTCCAGCGCCGCAACCTCAAGGCGCAGCGCCTTCTCCTGAGCAGCCGCCGGTAGTAACACCAGCCGCACCTGAAGCGACGGCTGATACTGAAATTATTAAAGAGCAGAAGCCAATTGCTGTTTGGCACGGTCCGGAAGGCGATATAGAGGTGGTGGATGTATTGGGGGTGTATAGCACAGACGCCACCGGTCGGAAGCAGTTAAAGGTTCGCCTTGACCAGGAATCAATTTTCGGCAGTTTGAATAATGAAGAAAACAGGCAGCGCGTGGCTCAAGAACTGGGCAAGCAGGCAGGCCAGGAGGAGGTTACGGCCAGAATCAAGCAAGAAACAATGGAAATGATAGTTGGCGGCAGAATATCAGATATCGGCTATGCGTGGGAAGATGAGCTGGAATATCATGCCCAACAACCACCATCAACGCCTGAACAACCACTCGCGCCACCCCAAGAGCCACCAGTACCCACTCCGCCGTCTCCGGAACAGCCTGCTTCGCCCGAAGCTAAGGAAATTTTGCGTGCCTTGTATGAATTAACGCCCGAGAAATTGGCTGGCCTTACTGTAAAATGGGAAAAGTTTGATAAACCAGATGACCAAGGCGAAAAAACTAAGGAAGAGTGGAAAGCGGCAGTGGATGATAATAGCAAAAAGAAGATTGATGAACTTTTGGCACAATATAAACTTTCTCCGGAAAAGCGTGAGAGTTTAAAGCAGTCTTTGATTAAAGAACTAGAAAGCCGTTTTACCGAGACTATCAAGACCCAAACCGGTCTTAAGACCTCGAACATGTTTTTAAAGGGAGCTGGGTGGGGTAAAAGTTTACGAACATTTGGTTATGTGGCAGGTGCCGGTGTCGCCATAGCCGGTACTCGTATTCTATTAAATCCAGTTTTTAGTATCGCCCAATGGGCTGATGCCGGTCTTCGTATTGTTGGTGTTACGGCACTTGGCGGAGCGAGCGGCTATTTGCGAAGCAAAATGATTGAGTTGGCTGCGCCGAGAATAGAAAAGCTCATAAAAACCAAGGGAGAAAAAGAGAATGTGGTCGAAGAAATTAGCCAAAAGCAGTCACAACAAGTACTCAAGCCGGAAACCATAGCCTTGGTGGCCAAGCAATCTTTGCAGCAAATTTTAGCTCGTGAGTTGGGTCAAGCCAATATGGCGCAACGTAATCCTGTTGAAGTAAAACAACTCGTTCAACAGCTTGGAGGTACAGAGTTGTTTAAGGATGATACCGAAGGTAAACAACTAGAGGCCCTTAGCCGAGAGTTAGAGGCTATTTTCCGCGCTGGCGACCGCACTCATGAGCGTTTGGCCAGATTCATGTCTTCGGTTCAGCAAAACGGTGAATTACCTCAGACCAAAAAGAGCGTCATACTTGGGGCAGTAGCTGGTTTTATTGGCGCGGCATCGGTTGAGGGTGGCAGATATATGCATGCCGCAGGTGCGACCATGGAGGCCCTGCAACAAGTTTCTGGCACAGTCATGGGCGCGCTCACTTATGGCTCTATGTATGAAGCCTCGCTTCGCCAAGGCCGTATTAAATACCGTTATGCCGAAACAAAAAAAGCAGTTACAATTCAAGGAGAGAGAATTACTCAAAAGAGAGTGGATGAGGTGGCAGCTAGTTTACACAGCGGTCTTTTGGCACTTGATCCGGTGCTTGAGGCTAAGGCCATGGCTTTTTTGCAGCAGGCAGCTGAACAAGGTGTGATAGCTGATGAAAAAGCTGTTACTAAAGCTGAAGTTAAATTAGCAGGAAGTTTAAAGCGGTGGCAGTGGAGAGAGAAAGCAGCTGGTTGGGTAGTAGGTGGAGCCTTAGGTTTTATTACAGGTTCGCTGGCTACTTATGCAATCCGAGAATTGGGCCTTGGGCCAACTAAACATGGTGTTCAACCACAAACTACTGAACAGCCTGGCAAGGGCGGAGTGGCAGTCCTGCCAGTGGAAGGGAAATCTGGCTCAGGCGCGGGGTTGGAACAATTCAAGGGCCCGGCCTGGAGCGAGGCTAATGTTACCGTAGCCAAGGGCGGCAGTTACTGGAGCACGTTCTTAAAACAATATCACGCCGATCCCAAAACTTTTGGTTTTGAAGGTGACCTTAATAACGCCAAAGCCGTGAATGCTTACGGCAACCGCATCATGGCCGAGTACGCGGCCCAAGAGCATGGCGACCAGGGCGCTTTGGTCAAGGTTAATAAAGACGGTAGCATTACCGATATACATATTAAGAGTCCCGGGGCCAAGGTCTGGTGGCATTTTAATAAACAGACTGGGGCTTTAGAAATGTCGCAGGAAGAGATGGGGCAGGCCAAGGGCAAGATACGAACCTATGAGCACACTTCGCCTGATGGACGCCATGGGGTTAAGTCTTCTGCCGTCACCGGCGTAGGACCGGAGCACATTGTGCCAGCCGAGGCTAAGGCTATCAATACGGCTGACCTGGCAGGCAAGAGTGGCGGCGGTAAAGTCGGTGCTTACGAATGGCTTCAGCCCGAAGCTGGCCAAAGCTATAAAATAGCCGTCATTGCGCCTGAGGCCCAGATTGCCGGGGCCGCGGCCTGGGCCAACAAAGACCTGGCTATGATAGCTTATGATGACGACGGCAATGGCACGGTTGATAGAATAGCCCTTCATGATTTAAGTAAAGAATCAGGCGCGGCTTTTGCTGAATATCCAGTTTCGGGTAAGCACAGTGCGGCCGATAACGCCGCCAGTATCGCGGCGGCTCATAAAGAGTTTGTTACCGTGGACCATAATATCCAGGCGGTGCGTGAGGCTTTGCCAGCTTCAGCCCGGAGTTTGCCCCCTAGCCAGCAGGTTGAGTTAATGCGCACGGCCGGCCTTGATCCAGCTAAAGATATTGCTGGCCAGAATTTAGCTGGTCTTAAACATTTGGGCGAAGTGGTTGGCAGCGACACTAGATTATTAGCTGACAGCGAGTTTCGCTCTTTCTTGGCCGGGCACCACCAGGAGCTGCTGCCGGGTAAGGCTCAGGCCCTTTATAGCGACGGCCTGTTCTATCGTCAGGCCGGGTTTAAGAGCATTGACTATGATTATTTACGTAAATTCAGCTCCGGCGACCGCCATTGGTCCTCGTTTACAGACACTCATACCGGTAAAACTATTTTCCGGGCTGGCAAAGTAATGTCGCCGTTTACCGGTCAAGCCCTGGGCTTTGAAGTGAAGCCGGGCTCCAGTTTCAACCAGCAGACTTTTGATGAGGGCTGGCAGCAGATTAACCGTAGTTCGTCTTTGCAACAGCAGGATTATCTGACCATTAAGAATAAGACCGGCATCAGCCAGGAAACTCTAAGCAAAGTATTCCAGCTGCAGGCCCGTGATTTAACGCCCCTTAAGGTGGGGGGCATAGTCAACAGCCGGCTTGGCTTGAGTGACGGCGGGGCTAATAATTTGTGGGAAAATTACCTCAAGCCCCTGGCCGGCCAGAACGGCACAGTGGGTGAGGCCCTGGCGGCACGGGCCGGGCACACTCAGCCTGTCGTGTCCGAAACGCCGCGGGGTGTAGGTAATGTGAGCATGGAACAAACTAAACCTGTGCCCCATTTAGTGGAAAAGTGACTTTTTCCGGTTAATTATTGATTTTTTGGATAAAAATAGCCCCCGGTTGTCCTCCATACAACCAGGGGTGAAATGTGTTGTTTTTTCAGTCATTTGTTCGATCGCCCGAACGAGCTGTTTCACCGTTCGGGGTGAGTCCGAGCTGTTGACGGAGACGGACTAACGCCTCCTTTTCACTACAAAGCAAGTCGTCTTCGTCCGCTTCAGTGCGGAAGGCAGCGGAGAGCAGCCGTGAGACAGCTTTGTTGTGCTGCAGTATAGACGCCAGGAGTGTATCTTGTCTGGCGTCGTTTCTCTCCAGTGCGCCGATCTTGGTATCGTGTGAGGCCAGCCATGAGCTGTGCCGCTCCACAATACCGAACATCAAGCGGTTGGCGGCTTGGATATTGTCGACACGACTGTTGGTCGCATCAACCCGACTGGCGAGTTGATTGTATTTGCCCCTTGGAGCGTATTGAGGCATTGATACCGCCTGCTGGTGAATCAACTGTGTGACTCGTTGTTCAGTGATACAGGCTGATTGCTTGGCAGCCTTGAGCGCCGTCAGCTCCTTTTTGATTTCAGTGTTCTCAGCTTGCAGTTTCTGGATTTCTCCAGAGAGCTGCGTCCGCATATTCCGCAAGTGCCCGATCAATGCCTGGTCACTGTCAGCCGGTTGGCTGAAGCTGGTAGCTACAATAGCCACCAGCATGATCATGAAAGACAAGGTCTTCATGTCAGTACTCCTTTCCTTAGAAATTGTAGTTTGCTGGTGGTTGTTGCTGTGAATTTGTTGACTGCTGTTGTTTCTGTGCTGCCGGCTGCTGCGGTGGAAGTGCCTTTCTGATCTTCTCGCGCCCGTCATCTATTTTCTTCGTGATTTCCTTGACCTTGTCATCTACTTCGACAAGATCTTGGACACCTTCATCGATCTTGTCCAAGCCATTGTCGAGCTGGACTTCGATCGGGTCTTTGGTGACCGAAGACGACGTGTGTGATTTCGAACTGCCGCCGCCGAAGATGAAGAATGAGGCGATGATGAGAACGAGAATCACCCCACCAACGATCCATCCCCATACAGGAAGGTGGAAACGGTGTTGCGGTTGATTCGGATCTGCGGCTTCCGGTGCGGCGGGTGCGCCTGGTGCTGGTGCGGCGAAGTTCAGTTGAGCCTCAACCGTGACGCCCGGCACCGGAATCTGATCCGGCACGTTGGTCGTGACGACCAAGTTCGCCGGAAAAGTGTTGGTTTGATTTGGCATAAGTCCTCCTAAGAACTTACGTGTCTTAGTCTTCTTCGTTCGGAACCCGCCGAACGCAGACTAAAACGGGTGATTGTTGCTAGTGGTGCCTATAGCAAAAGGTGGGTTATGTCGTGTCTGCACACGCGTGCGCAAACACGGCTCCTTTTGTACATAGGCATTTTTACTTCATTTTTTTAAAAAACACGCAAAAAAGAATAACAAATTATACTAGCAAAACCACAGAATTTGTCAATACCTTGTACGTGATGACCACATCGTGTGCAAGTTTTGGGTTTGTTGGGCATAGGCTAAAGGGGTCAGGAAGCCTAAGGCTTGGTGGGGTCTGACAGCGTTGTCCTGGACGAGCCAGGAGGTCAGGTTTTGGTTCATGACAGCGG
>JACRFN010000024.1 GCA_016217875.1 Candidatus Kerfeldbacteria bacterium | reverse complement strand
GTAGATAAAGGCCACGTGGTGGTGGTGCTGCCAGCTTCACACCAAGTGGATTTCAAGGCTTTAAAAAAAATATTGAGCGCCAAGAATGTGGAAGTGGCGGGCGAGAAAGTAATGGTTAAATTATTCAAGGTTAAGCCAGGCGCTCTGTCGGCTTTTCATGGCACCATGCACAAATTACCGGTGTATGTCGATCGCGGTTTGCTGAAGGCGCAAAAGGTAGTAGTACAGGCCGGCAGTTTTGAAGAATCTCTCCATCTTAAAACCAAGGATTTCCTTAAAGTCGTGCAGGGTGAAATAGTGCGTTTTGCCCAAAGCAAACCCAAAATTAAAGTGCCTAAAGCTAAGTCTAAAAAAGGTGGGAAGAAGCGTCGATAGACTAGAATTGAGAATTGTGAATTAAGAATCGAGATTATTAGCCGCTGTTTATTTTTGACTGATTCATGATTCATTATTCTTGATTCTCGATTCTATAATATGTACGAAATACGTTTAGAAAAATTCCAGGGCCCTTTAGATCTTCTGCTTCAACTTATTGAGAAGGAAGAGATGGATATTACCCAAGTTTCCTTAGCTCAGGTGACGGATCAATATCTTAGGTATTTAACCCAAGTAGAGGAGCTCAACCCCGAGGAAGTGGCTGATTTTTTAGTGGTGGCGTCCAAATTACTACTCATTAAGTCGCGCCTCCTTTTACCCACGCTTGACCTGGGGGGCGAAGAGGAGGCCCAAGAGTTGGAGCAGCAGCTTAAATTGTATCGCGAGTATTTGGCAGCTGGCCGCCAGCTTGATAAGCTGTGGCGTGACGGCCAGATCGCTTGGTTTAGATCTAAGCCGCTGCAATTGCCCAGCGAAGCCAAGTTCACCCCGCCCTTAGGAGTAGACACTTCGAAGCTGGAGTCGGCTTTCCGTCGCTTAATCGCATCCTTGGAGCCCCTTATTAGATTGCCGGAGGTTACCTTGCAACGGGCCATTTCTATCCAAGAGAAGATTGAAGCTTTGAGTAATTTGATTATGAAGTGTGTCAGTGTGAGTTGGCAGACGTTCGTGGGCAAAACGGGGGATAAGTTAGAGGTTATAGTTTCTTTTTTGGCTTTGTTAGAGCTAGTGAAACAGCGGCGACTCAATGTGGAACAGTCGGGTTTGTTTCACGATATTACCATCAGCCGCCTGAGCTAGTTTAATTTATTCTTTGCCTAGGTTAAGATTTATACAGACTTTTTTATTCTTATGACGACTTCAGCCCCAGGCTCCTTGTCAGGCAAGTTGGAAAGTATCTTATTCGCTTCAGGCAAGCCTTTGTCTTTTAAGCATCTGGCCGAGGTTTGTGAAGTAACCGTGGGTGATATTGAGGCGGCCTTGACCGAGCTGCAGCAGGGCTATAACCAAACTGGCCACGGCCTTATTCTTATTATCCATCAAAATCAGGCGGCTCTGGCCACGCATCCTGATAACACCGAATTAGTCAGGCAGTTTTTAAAGAAGGAAGAGTTGGGGGAATTAACCAGGCCGCAATTGGAGGCTTTATCCGTTATAACTTATCGTGGACCCATAAGCAAAGCCGACTTAGAGCAGGTTAGAGGAGTAAATTGCAGTCTTATTTTACGCAATCTTCAGATTAGAGGTTTGGTTGAGGCCGTAGACGACGAATCGGTCATTCCACGTTATCAGGTGTCCATTGATTTTTTGCGTTTCCTTGGCGTGTCGTCGGTACGTGAACTTCCTAATTACGATAGCCTGTCTACTCATGCAAATCTGGAACAAATTTTGGCAACAGCTGAAAAAATTCAAGCCTAGACTAGGCCTGGCGGCGGCTGTTGTGCTGGCGGTGATGTGGTGGCCGGCCACGTCTAGTTCTTCGTTGGCCGCCTCGCCTGGGTCAGATGGTTTGACCCAGTTGAGCCGGCGTCTGCCGCTGCCAAACCAATTGACGGCCATAGATTGGTCGCAAATCCCTTCTTTGGCTGGATTAGAGTTGTCTAGCCTGTCTGCTGTCGTAGTTGAGCTGCCCAGCGGGCGTCTGCTAGGAGCACTGGAGCCTGATTTGGCGCTGCCCATAGCCAGCTTAACCAAACTTATGACCTCGGTCATAATCTTGGAGGCAAAGCTGCCGCTGGAAGCGAGAGTACGTTTGGAAGCGGCTGATAACAGCAGTTTGGTAAGTAAGTATGCAGGTAACGGTGAGAGTATCAGTTCACTTAAGGCTGTAGACGGGGAACTTGTACGAGTGCGTGATCTTATAGCCGCCAGCTTAATCAGTTCAGCCAACAATGCCGCCGCGGCCCTGGCGCGCAGTACGGGCTTAACTGGCGATAGCTTTGTTAAACGCATGAATGAGCGAGCACGTGTTTTGGGCATGACTGAGGCCGAGTTTGTCGATCCTACCGGTCTCGAGCCGGCTAATACGGCTACAGCGGGCGAGGTGGCCCTGTTGGCGCGTTACACTTGGCGAAATCGTCTCTTGCGGCAGCTGTCCGGTAGCCCTAGCTTTAGTTTTACCAGTCGTGACGGCCGGGAGTACCAGATACGTAACACCAATCCGCTTTTTCGCCGCAGTTTAAATTTCAAATTACTAGCCAGCAAAACCGGTTATTTAGAGGAAGCCGGCTACAATTTAGCGGCTGAAGTCAAAACTGATTCAGGCCAACGCTATTTGATAGTGCTGTTGAGCGCTCCTAGCTTAGAAGATCGTAATACTGACGTGGAGGCCCTGGTAGGCTGGCTGGAGCGGCGTACTTGAGGTAAACTGTAGGTATAAGTGAAATTTAGAATTATGTCTCCTTCTCACAACAAACCGTTAGTGTTGGCTAACTGGAAAATGAACTTATCGGTCCGCCAGAGCGTGGATTTAGCGCGACGGGTAACCAGATCTTTGAGTCGAACTACCAAGATTGATCTGGTGCTTTGTCCGACCTTTCCGGCCTTGCCTGGTGTAGCCGAGGTGGTGAAGCGTAAGTCTATTGCCCTGGGAGCCCAGGATGTATTTTGGAAGGCCGCCGGGCCTTATACCGGCGAGGTGTCGCCGGCCGTACTGCGCGAGTTAGGAGTGAAGTATGTTATAGTTGGGCACTCGGAACGCCGTCAGTATTTGAAAGAGACCGACATAGTAGTTCAGCAAAAAACTTTGGCCGCCTTGGCGCAGGGCCTAATTCCAGTCCTGTGTGTGGGAGAAACGTTCGCCGAGCGACAAGCCGGACAGAAAGACGTAGTCATTATGAGGCAGGTGACAGCCGCCTTAAAAGGCGTGACTTTGCCGTCTGGGCTTGGCTTGGTCGTGGCTTACGAACCAGTCTGGGTCATAGGCTCTGGCCAAGCAGTCGAACCACGTGAAGCCCTCCACACCGCTCAAGTTATTCGTCAGGTGTTGATTGATATTTTTCCGCCGTCAGTCATTGAGCGTCAGGTGCGTCTTATTTATGGCGGCAGCGTGGATACGACTAATATAGCGGCTTTCGTGCGTCAGCCGCCTTTGTCTGGCGTTTTGGTGGGCGGGGCGAGCCTGTCAGCCAAGCAGTTTATTGATTTGGTACGACAACTCTAAATTATCCTTTAGCCTATGGCGGTAGCTGATATCGTACTGGGCGTCTTGTTTGTCTTGAGCTTGGCCGGTTTGGCCGGCTTAGTGGTGCGCAAGTTACCTATTCTTAAAGCCACTGATACTTCGCAATTGGCTGAGTTGAAACAGCGGGCGGTTAAACGTGATTTAGTGGAGACTAGGTTACGTCGTAAGCTGTCTTCAGCCATGAATGATTCAGTCGGTTGGTTACATTGGTTAGTTGATTTAGTTGTCCGCCG
>JACRFN010000006.1 GCA_016217875.1 Candidatus Kerfeldbacteria bacterium | reverse complement strand
CCCCGTAATACAACTTCGCTAAGGCTCGCATTCGCCAAAATTATCAGGTAACTACCTTATGTTAAATCAATCTCTAATAATTAACTTACGACTTTCTATCTCGCCTAGTTTTGGCGAGCGAAGTTGATATACGGGGTATGTTATTGACTTTTGCGGTCATGTTAGGCCTGGCGGTAGGGAGTTTTTTAAACGTACTGGTCTTGCGTCTTCAGGCCAGCCAAACTTTGGCTGGCCGCTCGCACTGTCCTCGCTGTCAGCATCAATTGCCGTGGTATCATAATATTCCGGTACTGTCATTTATTTGGCTACACGGGCGCTGCGGCTTTTGCCAACTGTCGATTTCCTGGCAATACCCGCTGGTTGAATTGTCCACTGGTTTGCTGTTTGGCCTGGGGGCCGCCAAGTTTGGAGACTGGGGGGTACCTACTTTCCTTACTTATCTAGTAGTGGTAAGTTTTGCCGTGACGCTCTTTGTTTATGATTTTAAGTATCAACTTTTACCTGACAGCCTAACGTTGCCTGGTGTAGTTATCATAGCGGCGCTCAATTTGTGGCGCGGGTTATCGTGGTTTAGTTTACTATGGGGCGCTGGCTTGGCCGCTTCATTCTTTGCCCTGCAGTTTTGGCTTTCGCGTGGACGCTGGATTGGGGCGGGGGATATCAGGCTTGGTTTGTGGCTGGGGGTGGCTTTGGCTTGGCCGCAGACAGTCGTGGCTTTAGTTTTGGCCTATTGGGTTGGGGCGGTAGTGGGCTTAAGTTTGGTCTTAGTCGGCCGACGGCACTTCCAAAGCGAGCTGCCCTTCGGCACTTTTTTGACTGCCGCCACAGTGGTTACATTTTTGTGGGGGCAGGTGATCTGGGATTGGTACATGGGGGTGTTAGGATTTTGAATTTAGAATCACGAATTATGAATTATGAATTAAATAAAAAAATATTCCCGATTCCCGATTCCCGATTCAGTAGAGGCGGCTTTACCATCATTGAGCTTTTGGTCTCGATGTCCGTTTTTTTGATTGTCACCTCCATCGTAGTGGCTAATTTCCGTCAGGGCAGCCAGCGTGATGATTTGCAACAAAGCGCCTTGCTTATTTCTTCCCTGTTGCAGCAGGCTCAGGCTTATGCTTTGGCTGGCCGTACCACCGCTTCCAGCGTGCCGGCTGGCGGTTACGGCTTATATTTGGATTTGGCCAACAAGAACCAGGCGGTATTTTTTCCTGATTTTAACAGCAATGGATTATACGACAGTGCCAGCGAAACTGTAACTGGCTGGCAATATACTTTGTCTGGTAAAGTTGAACTTAGCAGTTTGAGTGTGGCTAACCCTACGCCACAGGCGACCTCACCCGTGGCCTTTACTTTTCGCCCGCCGCAGGGAGCCAGGTATATCAACAATGTTATCAACGCCGGTCTGTTGGAAGTAATAGTAGAACATGTCCAATCATTGCAGCAGTATAAAATAACGGCTAATGCGGTTTCGGGTCAGGTGAACGTGTCACAGATTTCTTCCTAAGCTTATGATTTTATCCGCCTTTGCAGAAGACCACGGCTGCTCGCTTCGACTCGCGAAGCGAGGTGATAAGGCCATGGATGAAAGTCAATGGCGGACCCTCCGAATCCGCCATCTGGCGGAGAATGGGTGGTGCTTCGGCGGATTCCGCCGAAGAAATGATAGATACTACGAGCGTAAGCCCATGGAGGCTTCATTTAACTGGCGCCGGCCAACAGGGCAAGGTTTGCTGGAAGCCACTATTGCCATAGGCGTGGTGTTGGTTGGTTTAATCGGTACAGTCACGCTGACCACTTCAACTGTGGTTTCATCAGGCGCCAGCGAGAGTCGCATCGTGGCCGCTAACTTAGCGCGCGAAGGTATTGAGGCCGTGCGAATTATTCGTGATAGCAATTGGCTGGCAGGCCCGACTACGCCTTGGGACAGCGGCATCAGCGATGCCACTGATTTAACGGCCATAGCGATGCTTGATCCTACCACTTTTGCTTGGAGTTTGGATTTTACGCCGACGGATTTTACTGACAGCCGTACCATATTATGGCGTGAGATGACTAGCGGGCTTTACCTACATAATCTTTCATCCCCGGCCAATCAGACCCCTTACGCGCGACTAGTCAAACTTTATGCTATTTGTCGGCAAAGCTCTGTCGAAACAGCCACAGCCGCCTCTTGCATAGCTGGCACCGGCACTAAGGTGGGGGTACGGGTAGTGGCTATTGTTCAGTGGGCTGAGGCCGGACGTACCCATCAATTATCTTTAGAGGATTGGCTTTATAACTGGCGCTTTGCGCCGCCATCTTATGTGCCGTAGTTTACGAATTTAGAATCAAGAATCATGAATCGTGAATTTAAAATTTCAGTATTCAGTATTCTGGATTCAGTATTCAAGCCAAAGGGCTTTACCATCATGGAGATGGTGGTGGTGCTGGCGGTTTTCTCAGTAGTAGCGGTGGTAACCGCTGATATTTTCTTTACTGTCACGCGAGCCCAGAAGCGTGTGGTGCAGCAGCAGCAGGTGCAAAGCGACGTGCGTTTCAGCCTAGACACCATAGCGCGCGAGATTCACCAGGGTTTTGTTGACTATGACTATTACGCCAGTCAGGTGCCGGCCTTATATTTGGTTCAAGGCTCGCAGGTCCAGCCCCAAACCGTTTTAGCCTTGCGTGACGCCGCAGGTGTAGCTGTTAGATTCAGACAGACGGCTGATACTTTGCAAGTCTGCCGCGGTCAATGCACTTCTTGGGAACCATTGGTCTCAGAAAACATTCAGGTACCGAAGGCTGTGTTCTATTTAGTACCGGGGAGTGATCCTTTTGCCCAAGTTGCCGGCGTACCCGACGATTACCCGCGTGTAACCATGGTTTTGAGTGCGCAATCTGCGGCTCAAAGCCAACTGCCACTGACTACTTTTTTTCTACAGACTACCGTCGCCGCCAGATCATATCGCCGCTAAACATATGCCCAGTAACAAAACTTCACTAAGGCTTGTTTTCGCCAAAGTATCAAGTAATTACCTTATGTTTAGTCAATCTCTAATAATTAACTTGCGATCTTCTGCTTCGCCTAGCTTTGGCGAGTGAAGTTGTTGTTACTGGGTATGCCCAGCTATTCGTCATCCGTTATTCACTATTCACCACCGTCAGGCGTGGTACTTTTGCTATCCTTGCTGGTGCTGGCCACTATGTTAACCACTAGTTTAACAGTGGGCGCTTTGGTGGTGCGTGAGCTTAAAACAACCGGTACGAGTGACCGCGGTCTAATTGCCTATTATGCGGCGGAAAGCGGTTTGGAGCAGGGACTTTATTTGTTACGCCAGGAGCGCCCGGCCCACGCTGACATTATTACTACTCTAGACAAACCCTATGCTAGCAAAGTGACGCTTTTAGACGGCAGTTTATTAAACAAAGCTTATTGGTGGCGTTCGAGTTTACTGAGCGAGGCCCAGCTTAATTTAACCCTTAAGGCCAACGAAGTGGTTCAGCTTGATTTATTTGATCCGACTGCCTCGTTAAGCAATACTGCTTCAGTCAATGGGCTAGAGTTTAACTGGGATGCCCCCTCAGGCGGCGCCGAGTGGCTGGAGGTTTCCTGGTCTGGTTGGAAAAATACCAACCCTCCGACTTTGGGCGTAGGACGACAGTTATTTTCTTCCTCTACCGTCAAGCCGGTGACTATGGCTTTAGACACCGTCAACTATACTAATTTCCGGGTAAGATTACGGGCCTTGTTCGCTGACGTGCCTGGCTTAGTAGTCAAGGCCCGTAACTCTGTTGGTTACGTTGACTTGCCGGCGCGTATTACCATTACGGCGGTGGGCGAATTATCAGATGCGCGCCAAGCTCTAGCTGTGATAGTGCCCGAGTTTGCGCCTCAGGCCAGTGCCTTTGATTTCACCATCTTCTCCGAGTGCCCGATAGTAAAAGGCGCGGTCGATCCGCCAGAAACAGAAACCTGTCCGTAAAGTATGCAGTTATGACTAAATCCGAAGCTCGAGAGCGTATCACTAAACTTAAGGCGGAGATTAATCATCATCGCTATCTTTCTCATGTCTTGGATAAGCAGGAAATTTCCGAGGCGGCGCTTGATTCTCTCAAACACGAGCTATATAAACTAGAGCAGCTGTGGCCTGATTTAGTCACACCTGATTCACCAACGCAACGAGTGGCGGGTCAGCCCCTGCCTGGCTTTGTTAAAGTGCGTCACGCCCAACCTATTTTATCAATTGAAGACGCTTTCAGCTTAGCCGAGGTAGCTGAGTGGCAAGCGCGTAATACTAAGCTACTGGGCGAGCCTGTAGCTGGGTATTTTGGCGAACTTAAAATGGATGGCTTAGCCGTGGTGCTGACATATGCCAACGGCCTTTTTACCCGCGGCGCCACTCGGGGTGATGGCATAACTGGTGAAGATGTAACTCTTAATCTTAAAACAGTGGAAAGCATTCCCTTGAGACTTGAGTCGTCGTCTGGGCCTTGGCCACCGAGGCTTGATGTGCGGGGTGAGTTGGTGATTACCAAGCATGAACTGGCCAGGATTAATAAAGAGCAACAGTCGCGCGGCTTACCCCTGTTTGCCAATCCGCGCAATTTAGCCGCCGGTTCAATTCGTCAGCTTGACCCCAAGGTGGCCTCAGCTCGTAAAATGGAATTTTACGCTTTTGAGCTTTTGACCGACCTGGGCCAGAGCACTCATGCCGAAGTTCACGGACTACTGCGCCAGCTAGGGTTTAAAACCAGTCAGCATTGCCAAGAGCTTAACAATCTTAAGGCCATTGAGCAGTATGTTAAATGGTGGGAAACAAAGCGCCAGACCTTACCTTATCAAATCGATGGGACGGTAGTGGTGGTGAACAAGATAGCGCAGGAGCGTATTTTGGGCAGCGTGGGTAAGGCTGACAGATGGATGCTCGCTTATAAGTTTCCAGCTGAACAAGCTACCACCCGTGTGCGTGAGATTGCGGTACAAGTAGGCCGCACCGGCGTACTTACTCCCGTAGCTTTATTGACACCAGTGCGCTTGGCCGGAACTTTAGTGTCGCGCGCCACCTTGCACAATGAAGACGAGGTTAGGCGATTGGACGTGCGGATAGGCGATACGGTGATAGTGCAAAAGGCCGGCGATATCATACCAGAGGTGGTACAAGTTTTACCTAAGCTACGTACTGGCCGTGAAAAGGTTTTTCACCTGCCGCGTACCTGCCCAGCTTGCGGGTCAAAAGTCATACAGCCTGCGGGGGAAGTGGCGCGCTATTGCTCTAGTCCTCGTTGTTTTGCCGTGACGCGGGAAAAATTGTATCATTTTGTGGCCCGTCAGGCTTTTGATATCGAAGGTTTAGGCCCTAAGATTATTGATCAGCTCTTAGACAACGGGCTAATTAAAGACGCGGCTGATTTGTTTGATTTAACGGCGGGTGATTTGTTGCCGCTGGAGGGTTGGGCTGACAAGTCGGCACAGAATTTGGTGCAGGCCCTGGCTCAAAAAAAGCCAGTGAGTCTGGCACGCTTTATTTATGCGCTCGGCATACGGCACGTGGGTAGGGAGACGGCTGAGGATTTAGCTAATCATTTTGGTAAGCTGGACAAGTTAAGGCAAGCCTCGGTTGAACAGTTGCAGGCCGTGCCCAACGTTGGCTCGGTGGTAGCCAATAGTTTGGTTGAGTATTTTGCCAATCACGTTAATCAAAACTTCATTAACAAGTTATTTAAGTTGGGAGTTCAAGTGCAAACCATAACCGCTAAGCCAGTCGGGCGCCTGGCTGGTAAAATCTTTGTTTTAACCGGCACCCTATCTTCCTTGTCGCGCGACCAGGCTAGAGCCGCCATCAAAGTGCAGGGGGGCAAAACCAGCGAATCAGTCAGCCGAGGCACCAGTTACGTGGTGGTAGGGGAGAACCCTGGTTCAAAGTATAATAAAGCTCAGCAGCTGAGGATAAGTATTTTAAACGAAGTAGAGTTTAAGCGTTTGCTAAAATTGAATTAATGGCGGGTTTTAAATTTCAAACTCGAGATTTTTTGTGATTCAGGCTATACTGAAACAGCTTATGCCCCGTAATACAACTTCGCTAGAGCTAGCATTAACCACTATGTTAAAACCCTTATGTTTTGTTTAAAGCTATTTAATCATTCACACTCGTTTAACCACGCAACGCTCTGGGTGGTTGAGCGAAGTTGATATACGGGGTATGTCCGAGTCTAAAAATCAGCTGTCCAAGGAAGAAGTATTGCATTTAGCCAAATTAGCACGTCTGGAGCTGACTGCGGCTGAAGTGGCTAAATTCCGCGGGGAATTGGAGTCGATTTTGGGTTACTTGGAAAAATTGCAAACCTTGCCAAGGGTAGCAGGCGTTGCTCAGCCATCTGACAGTGCCTCCCACTGGCGGGATGATGCGGTGGAGGTGACACCTGGCGCCGCTGAACTTATTAAGTCTACCCCACAGCATCAGGATAATTTGCTGAAGGTACCGAAGATATTTGGTGAATAATATGGATATTGGCGAATTATCATTGCGTGCTCTAAGACAAGGGGTGGTAGCCAAGAAATTTTCGGCTACTGAAGTAGTGCGTTATTATATTTCAAATCTTAAGAAGAATGAGTCGAGTATTCACGCTTTTATTACTGCTACTGAAGAGGGCGCTTTAGTCCAGGCTCGGGCAGTTGATGATAAGGTAGCCTCAGGCGAGCCAGTGGGTGAGCTGGCCGGCGTACCCTTAGGTATAAAAGATATTATTAATACCAAGGGCGTCTTAAGCACCGGCGGCTCAAAGATTTTAAGAAACTATATACCACCCTATAGGGCTACGGTGGTTGAGCGGCTGCTAAATCAGGATGCGGTTGTGGTGGGCAAAAATAATTGTGATGAGTTTGCCATGGGCGGTTCAACCGAGAACTCAGGCTTTTTTCCTACTTCTAATCCCTGGGACGTGACCAAAGTCCCGGGCGGTTCATCAGGCGGTTCGGCTGCGGCCGTGGCTGCGGGCTCTTGCGCGGCGGCCTTGGGTACCGATACTGGTGGCTCCATACGTCAGCCCGCGTCCTTTTGCGGCGTGGTCGGTTTAAAGCCTACTTATGGCCGGGTATCGCGCTATGGTTTGATGGCTATGGCCTCTTCACTGGATCAGGCCGGGCCGTTTGCTCGTACTGTTGAGGACGCCGCTTATCTTTTACAACTGATGGCTGGTTGGGATAAACATGATGCCACCAGCCGCGCGGAACCGGTGCCTGATTATCTGACTGAATTTAAAAAACCAATTAAGGGTTTGCGCCTGGGTGTGCCGCAGGAATTTTTTGGCGAAGGCTTAGCACCAGAAGTTAAACAAATAGTGGAGGCGGCGATTATTAAATTAGAAAGTTTAGGAGTCAAAGTCGTACCAGTCTCTCTGCCTACCATGCCTTATGCGTTGGCGGCTTATTATGTGATTACTCCGGCTGAGGTTAGTGCCAATTTGGCACGCTATGATGGTATGCGCTTTGGTGTACGCCAACCCGGGCAGAATCTGTATGAAGTTTATACCAAAAGCCGCGGCCAAGGTTTTGGCGCCGAGGTTAAACGTCGGATTATGCTGGGGACCTATGTTTTGTCAGCTGGCTATTACGACGCTTATTATCGTCAGGCGTTGCGTGCCCGGGCCGCCATTAAAGCTGATTTCGCCCGTGTGTTTGAGCAGGTGGATGTTTTGGCTACGCCAACTGCGCCCACCACAGCCTTTGAGCTTGGCAGTAAAGCCAATGACCCTTTGGCCATGTATATGCAAGATATTTATGTAGTACCGGTGAATATTGCCGGTTTGCCGGCGGTTTCGATACCTTGCGGTTTTAGCCAGGGTTTGCCAGTCGGACTGCAGTTAATTGGTCGTACCTTAGGCGAGGGTGATATTCTTCGGCTGGCTCAGGTTTATGAGCAGGCGACAGAGTGGCACACCATGAGGCCGGGAATCAGTGGTCAGTAATCAGTGAACAGTGAACAACAAACAGTGAACAACAAACAATAATCAGCAAACAACAAACAGTGGATAGTGAACAATAAACAACTATCAAATAAGAGTGGTTAATTTATAATTTTAAATTTTTAATGTTTACTGTTTACTGATAGTTGATTATTGTTTACTGATTATTGCTTACTGATTTATGGATCGCATTCTTGAATTGTTAATTAATTACAGTTACCTCATACTTTTTTTAGGCGTGGTGATTGAGGGTGAGATTTTTCCCTTGGCGGCCGGCTTTTTAATATCATTATCCTTGATGGATCTGTATCCGGCCATAGCCGTGACTTTTGTCGGTTCGTTTATTGGCGACTTTTTGTGGTTTTCAGCCGCTAGCCACTGGGGTCGCCCGTTGGTGGATAAAGTAGGCAGGTTCCTTTTTATTACGCCTAGGCGCTTGCAGTGGCTCGAAGAACACTTCCGGCTGAATGGCAAAAAAACCCTGTTCCTAACTAAATTTATTTATACTTTCGGGCACAGCTCGGTTATAGTGGCCGGCCTAGCCCGCATGGATCGCCGTGAGTTTATCAAAGTTGATTTAGCTTCCAGTTTTTTGTGGGCTTGGGTTTTTATTTTTTTGGGCCATTTTTTTGGCGCCAGTTTTACTCTGTTGCAACATTTATTGCGCGATGTCACCATTGCCGCTCTAATTATCGCGGCCGCCATCATTGCCTTGCAATTTTACGTCCGTCGGCGCTTAACTAAGGAGGTTTGATTTATGGTTTTTAAAAATCTGGGTATAGTTGGCTTGGGTACTGTGGGTGGGTCTTTGCGCGCCTATTTTGAACAGCAAGGAATCAAACCGCTGGTTTATGACACTGGTAAAAACCTTGGTTCCCTGGCTGAAGTTAATCAAGCTGAGTTGGTTTTTATTTGTGTACCAACGCCCTTCAATGAGCAGAGCGGTTGCGATACTTCAGCCGTGGAGTCAGCGGTGAGCCGACTTGAGGGATCCAAGGTAGTGGTCATTAAGAGTACGGTCGTGCCAGGCACGACCGAAGCACTGCAGCGCGCCTGGCCTCAGCACCGTTTGCTGATGAATCCAGAATTTTTGCGCGAAGCTACGGCCCTGCGGGATACGCTGCAGCCAGAACGCCAGCTGGTTGGTTTCACGGCTCAAAGCCGGGAGCTCGGGGCCGACGTCTTGGCTCTGTTGCCGCGAGCCCCTTATGAGCGCCTGTTGCCCGCTAGTGCCGTCGAATTAGTTAAATATTTTGGCAACGTCTTTTTGGCTACCAAGGTAATCTTGGCTAACGAAATTTATGATTTATGTCAGCGCTTGCGGATTGATTACCAAGCCGTGGCCGAGGCCGTGGCCGGGGACAGCCGCATCGGGCCCTCGCATCTTAAGGTCGCTTCTCCCAAGCGCGGTTATGACGGCAAGTGTTTACCCAAAGATGTGGCGGCGCTGGCCTACCTTATGCGTCAGCTGGAACTGGGCAGTCTGGTCATTCCGGCTGTGGATGAACATAACCGCCGTTACCAGCAGGGAAACAAGTAGGTGGCTGTTTAAATAAATTGTTTGACGGCGGTTTGGTTGTTTATTATTATGTTGATATCCCCCCTAGGGGGATTATTTATGCCAAAGTCCCAAGCCAAGAATCGCCATTTGCCCCTGAGCATCGCCCGTCGTTTGCAGATCATTGAAGGTCACCTGAAAAAGGTGCGTCAAATGGAGGCGCAAGGCGTGTATTGTATAAACATTTTATCGCAGTCTCAAGCCGTCCAGCAGGCGCTGAAACGGGTGGACGAGCTGCTGCTTGAGCGGCACCTTCATTCTTGTATGCGCGATGTCCTGTCTCGGCAAGGCTACAAGGGCGAGAGCGCCATTAAAGAATTGCTTAAAGTTTACCGGCGTAAATCTGATTAGTTTAGTCTGATATTTTATGGAGATTCCTGCTTCATTGCCGCAGCCGTGGGTTGGTAAATACCAACTTGCTAATTTTTTACCGACTCAACAATCAGAGCTTAGCCAAAGACTCCGCTCCTTACCCCAAATTCTGCAGGTAGACATCAACTACGCCAAGTCGTTATTACGTGTGGTGGCCAACTCGCCTGTGGAATTAAATCAACTGCAGGCGCAAGCCAAGTCTTTGGGTATCAGCCTGTCTCCAACGGGCGGGGAAGGCATGATGGAGCTCAATATTGAGGGTATGCATTGTCACAGTTGTGAGTTAACTATTGAGCGTAGCTTGAAAAAATTACCAGGGGTCGCCCAAGTTGATGTCAATGCGGCTACCGGCCTGGCTCGCCTTAGTTATCAAGGCTCCAAGCCGAGTTGGCATGAAATTAAAGAAGTTATCCATCAGGCTGGGTATAAGGTGCGTGGCCTGGGCAGCCAGGCAATTGCTCCGACAGTTAGCCGTCGTCCGCGCTGGTGGGAATTGGCGTTGATTCTCGCCTTTGTCTTGATTATCGGCCGCCTGCTGGCTCGCTCGGGCCTGCTTAAGCCCAACATCGGCGTGATTGATTCGTCGAGCATTTGGGCCGTTTTCTTGTTGGGGCTGGTGGCGGCTAGTTCTTCTTGTGTGGCCGTCTCCGGCGGCCTGCTTTTATCCTCAGCGGCCAAGTTTAATGAACGTTACTTAAGCTCTACGTTAGCCGGCCGCCTGCGGCCAGTGTGGTTGTTTATTATCGGGCGTCTGCTTAGTTACGGCTTGCTCGGTGGTTTAATCGGTTTAATCGGCCAAGCACTTACGCCCTCGCCTTTGGTCACCAGCATTATTACCATCGTGGCGGCTTTGTATATGTTTATTATGGGTCTTGATATGCTGCACCTGGCGCCGGTTTGGCTTAAAAGGTTAAGCCCTCGTTTACCCAAGCGTTTGTCCCATAGGGTGCTTGAGGCTGAAAATCACAGTCATCCTTTGGCGCCGTTCTTTTTGGGCGCCGGTACTTTTTTCCTGCCCTGCGGTTTTACTCAGGCCCTGCAGCTTTATGCTTTAACCACTGGCAGTTTTTTTATCAGTGCCTGGTTGCTATTTGGCTTTGCCCTAGGTACTGCCCCGGCGCTTTTTGCCCTAGGCTTGGTCTCCGGCTCTCTTAAGGGTCAGATAGGCAGTTTCTTCTTTAAGGTAGCGGGGGTGACAGTAGTGGTGTTGGGCCTGTGGAATTTTCAAAATGGTTTGACTATTGCGGGTTACCCTTTGGAACTGTCGCATCTTTGGTCGAGTAGGTCTCAAGCTTCAAGCTTAGACGATCCTAATGTTAGTTTTGACGGCCAGCAGCAGGTTTTGCGGATGACAGTAGAACCAAACGGTTATTCGCCGAGCCGTTTTGTATTAAGACAGGGCGTACCGGCCAGATGGGAAATTGAAGCCTCGCAAGCTCAGGGCTGCATTAGCGTACTGCAGGCTCCTAAGCTGGGGATTAAACCGGTTCTTCTTAACCGTAGTCAACTTAATGTGGTTGAATTTACTCCGCGCCAGGCTGGTACCTTTACTTTTACTTGTTCTATGGGTATGTACCGCGGTCAGATTACGGTCGTACCTAAAGTTTAATACCTATGACACAGTACCACGTTCCATACGATCCAGATTTTGATGGGTCGGCAACGCCGCCACAACTGGGTGGTACCTGGAGCGGAGTCTCTCCTAAACTGGCCTTTTTGTTCGGCTTAGCGGTAGGCGTAGCGGCCGTTGCCCTGTTTGGGTTGTTGGTTATGTGGCGCTGGTGGTAGTAGTTTGACGTGACGGCGTGGTTTAAGTTTCAAATAAACGTGCTATAGTATAGATACAATGGGACTATTAAGGCTGAAAATGATCCTAGTAGGCGGCACGCTCGTAAGTTTGTTGATGGGCGGTATTTTTGTGTTTTGCCACTCGCTGATAAATAATAACACCGGTTATACTGGTCACCCTTCAGTTCTGTCCGAAACGGAGATGGTCAGTGAACAGTGTTGTGAGGTTCAAGTCAATAACCATGATTTGTATCCCTTGTCGCTTGTCACTATTGTTCCTGTTAGTTTCACGCTGGATAACATTCCTAGAGTGATTAGCAATCCTCTCCCGTTGCCGCCGGCAGGGCGGGATGAGGTGCAGGAAAACCAGAGGTTGTATTTGGACAGCCATCCCGAGATGTCACTTTACAGCTACCTGACCTTTTTTATCACGCAAGGTCTACTCCACCCCCAGATCTACGAATGGTCTCAAGCCAGCGTTTGAAATCGCGCAACTAGTTCACTACTAGCTGGAGCGATATCGGTTCGCTGGTTTTTGTTTAGAGCTATTACCAACTTCTCTTTAATTTATGACCACACCAACCATCCCCCCTGATTCTGATTTCGATCAACCCACCCTACCGACTAAGCCGAGTATATTTGCTGGTGCTTCTCCCAAGCTGACTTTCATTATGGGTATTGTCAGTGGCATCGCGGTCGTTAGCCTGGTTGGGTTTGTGTTAACGGCTTCCTATGGTTTATTAGGTAATGTCCGTGGAGCAAATCAACCAGCAGGTACCGGTGCGTCTGTAGTAACGCCCACAGTACCTGCACCAAACCAACCACCAGCGCCACCGTCTAAAGTAACCATCACCTTAAAATCTGATGACCATATCCGCGGTAACGCGAATGCACCCGTCACTCTGGTCGAGTACTCTGACCTGGAGTGCCCGTTCTGCAAGCGTTTTCATCCAGCGATGCAGCAGCTAATGCAGGAGTACGCTGGCAAGGTGAAGTGGGTATACCGCCACTTTCCGCTTTCGTTCCACGCCAACGCACAGAAAGAGGGAGAAGCGACGGAGTGCGCTGGGAAACTGGGTGGCAATGATAAATTTTGGGCCTACACCGATAAGATCTTTGAACGGACTACGTCGAACGGTACTGGTTTTGCGCTTGACGCCCTCGTGCCTCTTGCTAAAGAGCTTGGTTTGAATGAGGCAAAGTTCAAAACCTGTCTTGATGGCGGCGAGTTTACAGCTCACGTGCGGCAGGACTTACAGGAAGGCACGAGCTTCGGTGTGAATGGTACCCCAACTACTTTCGTGAACGGCCAACCGGTCGAAGGCGCCGTGCCCTATGATCAGCTTAAGGCAGTGGTGCAGAGCCTCCTCAAGTAGTGGTTATCCACTAACCGTTAAGGGAGGTGCACTATGACTAGTGTGAATAGAAAGGTGGTCATCGCCACCGCCACTATTGCTGTACTGGTGGGTTACGTGTGGTTGGCCGGCTTGAAAACTTTGTTTAACTTTCAGGCTGGCTCCTCGCCTGATGGATTGTCGTATCGCTTGGCCAACCCGGCCCTGGCAGCCAAGTTCGATTACCTGAGCCAGCATGGCAATTCTTCACGTTCGGCGGCTTT
>JACRFN010000005.1 GCA_016217875.1 Candidatus Kerfeldbacteria bacterium | reverse complement strand
CCCAACAATTTTTTGGCCGTTAGCCCCAGGCCGCGCGTGGTTGTTAAACTACCTAACAGATCCTTAACTAGTTCTATGGTGGGAGGGTGGTTATTGAGTTGGTGTAGGGCAATCAGGCGGTTTAGCGCCCCCTCTAATTCACGGATGTTGTTTTGTATGTTGGTAGCCAAAAAATTAATAATTTCTTTGTCCAATTGATAATTTTTTTCCTGGCATTTCATGGCTAGAATAGCCATTCTAGTCTCTAGGTCGGGGGAGGCGATGTCGGCTATCATACCCCATTCAAAGCGGGAAATAAGGCGGTTTTCCAGGGTTTGAATGGCCTTGGGCGGTCTGTCTGAGCTGATAACTATTTGTTTATTGGCCTGGTGCAGGGTGTTAAAGGTATGGAAAAATTCTTCTTGTGTGCCCTCTTTGCCGGACAAAAATTGGATATCATCAACCAATAAAACGTCCACCGAGCGGTAGGTGCCCTTGAAGCGTTCCATTTTACCGCTGCCAATGGCTTGAATGAACTCAGTGGTAAATTTTTCGCAAGGCACGTAGAGTACTCTTTTACCAGGTGAGTGGCGTATGATTTCGTGCCCAATGGCCTGCATGAGGTGGGTTTTGCCCAAACCAACGCCACCGTAAACAAAAAGCGGGTTATAGGTTTGGCCGGGGTTTTGGGCGACGGCCAAGGAAGCAGCCCTGGCCAGCTCGTTGTTCTTGCCGACTATAAATGAATCAAAGGTGTAGCGGGGGTTTAAACCAAAACTGTTGGTAGAAGGCGTTGTTTCAGCCGCTTTGTTAACAGCTGGCCCGGCTGGCGAGGCGGAGGTAGTAGGGCTTAATTCCACTTGGTAACTGATGGTTTTGGTGGCGTTGCTGGTGATGTTTTGCAAAGCCTTGAGAATGGAAGTGTTGTATTTGTTTTCCAACCAAGCTTTGGTGAAAGCATTGGGTACAGCCACTATCACTTGTCCGTCAATAAAAGAAAGTATTCTGGTGTGGCTAAACCAGGTGGTAAAATTGGCTTTACTGATTAAAAGTTCGAGCTCACCTAGTGCGGCACGCCACAACTCGTCGTTAGTCATAATATTATGGTCAGGGTGCTTCTTGGAATAAATCAGTCTTAATCATAACGATAAACAGATATTAGTGGAATTGCCAAATTTTCATATCAGTGTTCATAAACTGTTGAAGATTTGTGGATAGTAAAGACGACCTTTGACCAACCCACCACACCTTGATATAGTTGTATCGTTGTCATTTTGGTAAAGTTGTTGAATTTTAACCACTCTTTGAAATAATTTCTATATATGCCTAAGCGTACTTATCAACCCAAAAAACGCCGCCGAGCCAAAAGGCACGGTTTCAGGGCTCGCCAAGCAAGTAAATCCGGGCGTCGCCTGCTTAAACGTCGTCGAACCCGAGGGCGCCGTCGTTTAACAGTCTAGTTTGACCTATGTTGCCGCGCCGGTGGCACCTGGCCTCACCTTCGGCCTTTGCTCAGGCTTACCGCCACGGCCGGAAGCTGCGGGCTGACGGATTCATTTGTTGGTGGTTGCCGATATCGCCAGCCGGGCCCACCAAAATAGGCATAGTGACCTCGAAGCGCGTGGCGCTTAGGGCCACTAAACGTAATCTTTACAGGCGGCGTTTGTGGGCCATGGTAAGAGAAAACAAGAAATTCTTTCCCGCCCAAGGTTACGCTATGGTAGTGGTGGCTACGGAAGCCATAGCTGATCAGAGTTATGCTAATTTAACTAGCCAATTTAAGCGGATTTTAAAACAATTAACACCCACTGCTTTAAATAAGAACAAGCATGCTTAACCGCCGCCTCTCCGTGTTTGCCAAATTCCCTTTTTATAAACCTTCTTTTTTAATTAATTGGGTTTTGGGGTTATATCAAATGACCTTATCGCCGGACCATGGCTGGGGTCGAGTTCTTTGGCCGCGGGCCGGTTGTTTATACTATCCTTCCTGTTCGGCCTATACTCGGGAAGCGGTAGGTCGCCATGGCGCCGGGCGCGGTTTGTGGTTGGGGTTAAAAAGAATTTTACGCTGTCATCCTTGGGCTGGCGGCGGTTATGATCCGGTACCTTAGACCCTTGAGCAGTCATTTATGGCCCAGCTTTGGAATTTAATTTTATATCAACCACTGCTTAATTTATTGGTAGCCATCTACAATTTTGTAGGTGGTGATATGGGTTTGGCCATTATTGTCTTAACCATATTTTTGAAGTTTTTGCTTTACCCCTTGTCACAGCGAGCTCTGGTTTCACAGCGAGCCTTGCAAGGGTTACAACCCAAAGTCGAGGCGCTTAAGCTTAAGTTTAAAAATCAAAAAGAAAGGTTGGCCCAAGAGTTAATGCAGCTGTACCAACAGGAGAAGGTCAGTCCCCTTTCTTCCTGCTTGCCGCTCATTATTCAATTGCCCTTTTTGATTGCTTTGTATCAGGTGTTTCGTAGCGGGCTTAATTCTGGCAGTTTGGATTTGCTTTACCCTTTCGTTCATAACCCGGGGCATTTGTCAGACGCCTTTTTGGGTTGGTGGCACTTGTCTCAAGCTAGTTGGCCGCTAGGGCTTTTGACTGCCGGCGCCCAATATTGGCAAAGCAAAATGTTAAGTACCAAGAGCCCGGCCATTAAACTGCCAGGCTCTAAAGATGAGGGTATGGCCGCTGCTATGAATAAGCAGATGTTGTATGTTTTGCCCGGCATGACTTTCTTTTTTAGCTTGACCTTGCCTGGGGGTTTAATTTTATATTGGCTGGCCAATACCTTGCTGACCATCGGCCAGCAGTACTTAGTTTTTCGGCATCATGATGCCAAGTCTAACTTGCTATAACTTGTCGGTTTATACCAAAAGCGGCCGTTACCTTGGCCGCGTGGTTGATGTGGAAATAGAAGCGTCCAGTCAACAGGTTTTGTTTTACCACGTGGCCACGGCCATAAGTTTAAGCAACTTATGGCGCCGCCGATTGTTGATTAGTCCTAAACAAATATTAAGTTTCAGCCGGCGAGCCTTAATTGTGGAGGATGGTACTGTTAATGATCGCCTAGTCTCCCCCTCTGGTTTGGCGGCTGAACCGCTGCCGTAGTTTGACGGTCATCAAAGATAAAACACCCCCGATGACCATCGGGGGTGTTCTAGGATGGACAAGGCTTGTGATTTTAAAATAAGCGTTGTTTCCCCACTATCAACCTAAGTTTGCGGGGTAAAATAGTGATGGTGGCCGGGGTTTTAATTATTTGGTAACCATCTAAAACCAGGCTTAGCTCATCGTCGGCAGAGCTTAGTTGTAGTGTTTTTACCGGCAGTAAACTGGCCGCCGCTGCCCGAGGAGCAGAGAATTTATGCCACCAGTGTTGTTTAACTAGGGGGCGAACAATGGTTTCTAAAGTATCATTTTGAGGATTGGACACCTCGCTTCCCGGGGTGTCATACCAGTCCAAATTGCAGATTTTAACTAGGTGGCGGCTGTTTAGGTGCAGGCGGTATTGGTTATCAAAATTCAGTAGCGGTTGACCGCGTAAATAGGCTGATTGGAGGAAGTGGTAATTACCTATTTTACCCAGGCTTATACTTTCAATCATGCGGCTGGATAAGACCTGGCAGGCCAGCAAGCCCGTGGGGATACCCAAGATTCTGGCCAGTTCGTGCGGCCCGTTGCCTAAGGGGATAAAACCTAAGGTAATGTCTTTTTTACCGGCCAGCACCCCGGCTACCCGGCTAAGAATAGTGTCGTTGCCTACCGCCACGATGGTGGTTGCGCCATCGCGTAGTGCGGTTTCCACTAGGTCTTTG
>JACRFN010000019.1 GCA_016217875.1 Candidatus Kerfeldbacteria bacterium | reverse complement strand
TACTCCAGTGTTGGCAATGGTGATGGAGCCATTGCCATTGGTAATGCCTATCCCAGTACTTGGCGTAAGGGTCGATAGAGAGTAACCGGCACCATTGCCGATTAAGAGTTGACCGTTGGAAGCGAGTGATCCATCAATTCCGGTACCGCCTTTGTTGGGAGAGAGTTGAGCTTGAGAGGAGAGCACACCAGTACCATCGTTAACAATAACCCCGGCAGTATTAAGAGCGGAAAGAGTTAGTGAGCCAGAAGCAGTAATGGCACCGATGTTGGAGAGATTACCAACGGTGCCTGCATCACTGACAGTGAATAGATTGTTGGTGCCGTCAGAGATATTGAAAGAACTACCATTACCTTGAGTGACAGTAAACCCGCCAGTCACGCTAGCACCGGTTGAGGTATAAGTGCCACCAGTCAAAGAGCCGCCGGAGACTGATCCACCGGAGAAGGTTCCACCAGAAAGTGACCCGCCAGTGATGGTGGCGCTGTTAATTGTGCCAAAACCGGAGAGAGTTGGGGAGCCTGAGCCTGTAATGTTGCCAGTTAAGGTGTGTCCACCAATATTAGTGGCGGCTATAGTGTTAACAGTTAATTTACCAGCCGTACCTAAGTCTTGTAGAGTGAGTAACGTGTTGGGGATAGCTTCAGCATCTTTGATAGTTAAGGTGCCGTTGTTGCCGGCTGTTGCGAGAGTAACAACAGGATTAAGGTTGGAGAGAGTCAAAGGTGAAGCATTGGAAAGGGCCAAAGCTTGATCAGAGGAAGCACCTCTGGTGGTTACAGATTGCAGGGTGTCAGCTTCGGTACCGGTGACGGTGATGGTTTGTCCAGCGACTGAGACGGTGTTGATGCCGCCACCAGCCACAGTGACGTCATTTTGTAGACCGTTGATGGAAGAGACGAAGTTGCCGGTGGCAGTGGTAAGACAAGTTGGACAGGAGACCGTGCCAGTCGTGGCATCAAGTGCAAGTGGAGTAGCTGCGGCAACCGCAATTGTGCCGTCATTGTTGGGAGCGGTTAAGGCGTGATTGGCAGTGAGGTTATTTAAGTTAAAGGCAAGAGTATTGGCATTAGCATTGCTGACAATTTTGGTTGAAGCATCGTTAAGGGTTTTGTTAGTCAAAGTTTGAGCTTGATTAGCAAAGACGAAGGTATCATTCCCGGAAAGAGCCGGGATGGTCGCAATTCTGGAGAGTGTTGGAGCGACAGAGTTAATAGTTGTGGTAGTGGTCGTACCAAACACTAATTGGTTAGTAAGACCACTTAAAGTTTCACCAGTAAAACTAGGTGTAGAAGTGGTAGCAATTGATTGAGGGAGACTTAAGGTGATATTGCCGGTTTGCGTGGTTGTGCCGCCATTGACCAAGACTTGATTGGCAGTACCGGCGGCTGAAAGGACACCGGAGTTGGCAAGGGTAATACTACCGGAGCCATTGGTGATGGTGATGCCGCTGCCTTGGGTAAGATTGGCAACATTGTAGCCACCAGTGCTATTACCAATTAAGAGTTGACCGGAATTGGGAGCGGTAGCGGTGCCTGTGCCACCGCGAGCAATAGCCAGTTGAGCTTCAGAAGAGAGTACGCCAGAAGCATTATTAATGACAACCCCGCCAGTGTTAAAGGCGGAAAGAGTCAGTGAGCCGGAAGCGGTGATGTTGCCAATGTTGGAGAGATTACCAACGGTACCAGCGTCAGAAACGGTGAAGAGATTGTTGAGTCCATCTGACACATTAAAAGTAGTGCCGTCACCAATGGTTGTCGTAAATCCTCCGGTTACGGTGGCTCCGGTTGCAGAGTAAGTCCCGCCGGTCAAAGATCCGCCAGAAACAGAACCGCCGGAGATTGATCCTCCAGAAAGTGTCCCACCAGTAATGGCCGCACCGTTGATGGTTGAGAAATTAGAAAGCGTGTTGGTGCCTGAGCCAGTAATGTTGCCGGTAGCATTAAAGGCACCGATGTTGGAAGCGTTAACGGTATTCACAGCCAAAGTACCGGTGGTACCGTTGTCAGTCAAGGTTAATAAAGTATTAGGAATTGCTGCGGTATCTTTGATTGATAGAACACCATTGGAATCAGCTGCGCCAAAAGTGAGGGTTGGATTGATAGTTGAGAGAGTCAAAGGTGAAGCGTTAGACAAAGTGAGCGCTTGATCAGATGAGGCGCCTCTGGTAGTGACGGATTGTAAAGTGTCTGCTTCGGTGCCGGTGACAGTAATCGTTTGTCCGGCGACTGAGACGGTGTTGATGCCAGCGCCTGCGATGTTGACATCATTTTGTAAGCCATTGATGGAGGAGACAAAGTTGCCGGTGGCAGTGGTTAGACAAGTTGGACAGGAAACCGTACCAGATGTTGCATCTAAATTAATTGGGGCGGTGGCTTGAACAGCCAATGTGCCGGAGGCATTGGGTACAGTCAGGGTTCTAGTTGTTCCGGTTCCAATAGTTGATAGTTGAAAGGCCAGTTTTTTAGTATTGTCTGCATCGTCCTGAAAAAGAGTTGAGTTGTCGGTCAAAGTTTTGTTGGTCAAGGTTTGGGTTTGGTTTATAAATGCAAAAGTATCGTTACCGGAAAGAGCCGGGATGGTCGCAATTCTGGAGAGGGTTGGAGCAACAGAATTAATCGTCGTGGTATTGGTTGTCCCCAGGACTAATTGGTTGGTGGCACTGCTTAAAGTTTGACTGGCAAAAGTTGGGGTGGAAGTAGTCGCAATGGATTGAGGAAGACTCAAGGTTACAGCCCCAGTTGAACCTGAAACGTTAATTTGATTGGTGGTACCGATAAGTGAGGTAACACCGGTGTTGGTAAGAGTGATGGAGCCATTGCCATTGGTAACCGAGATACCAGAACCAGAAGTAGCAAGTGTAGCAAGGGAATAACCGCCTGAAGCATTACCAATAAGTATTTGTCCAGATATTGGAGCAGTGCCAAGACCTGTTCCGCCGCGGGCAATGGCGAGGTTAGCTTCAGAGGAGAGCACTCCACCAGCCACAGTGACCACACCATCGGTAGCTAGATTGGAAAGGGTGATGGTGCCAGTTGCATTAATCGCGCCGATGTTGGAAAGGTTACCAACGGTACCAGCGTCAGAAACAGTAAAGATATTATTAAGTCCATCCGAAATATTAAAGGTATTACCGTCTCCTTGGGTTAATGTAAATCCGCCAGTCACGGTGGCACCAGTTGCGGCATAAGTTCCACCAGTCAAAGATCCACCAGAGACGGAACCGCCGGTCAGTGAACCGCTGGTGATGGTGGCGTTATTGATGGTTGAGAAACCGGAGATAGTTTGCGCGCCACTCCCGGAGATGTTGCCGGTGGCGTTAAAGGCACCGATGTTAGAAGCGTTAACGGTATTCACAGCCAAGGTGCCAGTAGTGCCGTTGTCAGTTAATGAAAGTAAAGTGTGAGGAGAAACAGCTGAATCTTTGATTGATAGAACACCATTGGAATCAGCTGCACCAAAGGTGAGGGTTGGATTGATGGTTGAAAGAGTCAAAGGTGAACTATTGGAAAGAGTTAGGGCTTTGTCTGATGTTGCACCACGAGTAGTGACGGATTGCATGGTATCAGCTTCGGTACCAGTGACGGTGATGGTTTGACCGGCTATAGAAACATTGTTGATACCACCACCAGCAATGGTAACACCATTGACCAAACCGTTAAGTGAACTGACAAAATTGCCGGTGGCAGTGGTCAGACACGTTGGACAGGAGATTGTTCCCGAGGTAGCATCCAAAGCAATTGGGGCAGAGGCGGCTACCGCAATCGTGCCACTTTGGTCAGGAACACTAAGGGTTCTAGTCGTTGCTGAAGTAAGTGGAGAAAGATCAAAGGCTAATTTTTTGGTCGTGTCGGTACCATTTTGGAACAGAGTAGTGGTGTCAGTCAAAGTTTTGTTGGTCAAGGTCTGTGTCTGGTTAGCAAAGACAAAGGTATCGTTGCCGGAAAGAACAGGAATGGTCGCAGTGGTTGGAGTTGCTAAGGCAGGTGTCGCAATGGTTAAAGTGTTTGTTGAACCCAAAACTAATTGACTGATCGCGGTGAGAGTGTCGCTTTTGGTGGTACCTGAGGCAGTAATGTTAGTCGCTCCCACAATGGCTCCAGTACTAGTGAGACCATTATTGTTGAGATTTAATCCACCTTTAATTGATGCCCCACCAGAGGAAACAGTTAAACCATTGGCAGAAGTGATACTGCCGGAGCCGGTAGTCGTGATACTGCCATTAGTTGAAAGTGTTCCATTTTCATCAATACTTAAGTTTTGGGTTCCATTAGAACGGATTGAAAGGGCAGTATTGGTTGTAGTGAGATTGGTATCATCCAAGATAGCTGTTGGGGCAGTTCCTTGATTGTTGATTGAGAATGAGGTAGGGGTTGAGAGACCGGAATTTAAAGTGAAAGCGATATCGCGGCCGTTAGAAGTGGTAATCGTATTGCCAGTATCATAAGCTCTTTGCAAAGTGACGCCAAAAGAAGCTGGATCACAGTCGGCTAGTTGATTGGTTGTATTTCGGCAAAGAACTGTAGAACCGGTTGCGCCAAGAATCGGAATGCGGACGGTGTCATTAAGAACCACCAGACCTGAACCATTTGCGGTTAAAGTGAGATCCTCATTAGTCCCGGTGGTAATATCAGTAGCGACGCCATTTAGCGTTAGGGTGCCAGTGGTCGTGATGGCGCCTGAAGAAATAGTTGGTATGTTAGACAGATTACCCAAAGCATCAACAATCTGGGTTCCATTAGCTTGAATACCTGTTGTCGCATTGAGGATGTTACCGGCAATCGTTCCGCTGGCATTAATAGTTGAGGCGCCGGCAATTGAACCGGCATTGGTTATACCGCCGCTATTATTATTTAATCCACCGTTAATTACTGCTCCACCAGTTGAAACAGTTAAACCATTGGCAGAAATGATTGTTCCGGTGCCAATAGTTTGAATATTTGCGGAAGTTTGTAGGTTGGCACTTGATGATAATTTACCGTTTTCATCAATCGTTAATTTACTGACTCCACCGGATTGAACATCCAAAGCAACTTGGTTGGGCGCGGCATTGGTGTCATTGATGATAAAGGCTTCAGCGGTACCAGCATTGGTTAAAGCAAATGAAGTAGAAGTAGCCAGACCTGAACCAAGAGTGAAGTCAAGGTTGCGTCCAGTGGTGGTGAGGATGGTGTTGCCGTTGTCGTAGGATGACTGCAAAGTTCCGGAAGATGAACCAACGTTACAGAGAACAATATGATTGCTGGCATCAAGACAAACCGTATTACCGGTAACAGTAGTTAGACCAGAGAAAGTAACCGTGGAGTTGGCAGCCAAAGTAGTGAAGGCAGCTGAGGATCTGGTGGTAGCGCCAAGAGTGGTTCCCTCAATAGCGCCGCCGGAAATTGCGACATTGTTGGCTGATAAATTATTAGCAGTTACAGACCCGGCGATGGTAACAGCATCAAGACTTGAGCCAATATTAATAGTATCAGCAACGGTATTGTCAGTGCCGATGTTGATGGTATTGCCGGAAGTAAGAGTACCGATATTAATTGCGCCATGAGCGGAGGTGCCGGTGCCGGCATTAATATTTATTGATCCTCCGGTTGATGTGCCAGCTGTGGTTGATCCGCCTGTTAGATTGATGCTTCCACCAGTTGGTGCGGTTGTTGAGCTGGCTGGTTTGATGGTAATTCCTGTTCCGCTGGTGAGGGTTGTGATATCAGCTGCATTATCTCCGGCGAGAGCTAATACTCCAGCTTCAGAAATTTTAAGCGTTGATGCTCCGCCTGATTGGATATCTAGCATTGTCCCAACACCAGCATTGGTATCATTGATTACAAAAGCAGTAGCGGTACCGGCGTTGGTTAAATTAAAGGAAGTTGAAGTTGCTAATCCGCCTGCTAAAGTGAAATCAAGGTTGCGGCCGGTGGTCGTAAGGATGGTGTTGCCGTTGTCATAAGATGATTGCAACGTTCCAGTTCCAGAACCAATGGAACATTCGATAACGTGTTTAGATCCATCCAAACAAAGGGCGGTCCCGACATCAACAATTAAGTTTTGAAGAGTTACTGTTGAGTTGGTATCCAACGTGGTGAAGGCGCCTGAGGCTCTGATGGTTGCGCCAACGGTGGTGCCATTTATTGCGCCGCCGGAAAGAGCGACATTGTTGGCTGATAAATTGTTGGCGGTAACTGCCCCAAGGACAGCAACGGTGTCAAGACTGGCTCCAATATTGATAGTGTTGCCGGCATTGCCGGTTCCGATGTTGATTGTTTTGGCATTGTTTCCAGTTCCAAGATTGATAGTTCCAGTGGTACCTGAATCAAGAGTTAAAGCATTGGCTCCGGTTGAAGTTATTGAACCATCGGCGGCAAAGGTTAAAGCATTGGCAGAGGTTGCGATAGTATCAAGTGAGGTAACGCCGGTTAAGGCGCCAGCGTTTGTAATATTTAATCCGGTTGAAGTAAGCGCAAAGGTGCCAGTCGCGTTGCCGATGGTGACGTTGCCGGCGGTTCCCAAATCAGTTGCGCCGGAGGAAGAAAGGGTAGTAAAGGCGGCGGTTGAAGGAGTAGTTGCTCCAATTGCAGTGGCATTAATTCCGGTTGCGGTGGTATTGAAATTATTGGAGGTAAATAAGATATTGTTACCACCGGCGCCAAAGGTAATGCCGGATAAGCCGGTCGCGTTGATCGTTCCGGAGATGGCGGTTAAGTTAAGAGCTCCTGTGGTTTGGGTCAAACCATTGGAAGCAGTCAAAGTTCCGGCTGAGGTTATTGTTCCGGTTCCGGTAGTGGCAAGAGTTCCGGTAGTTGAAAGGTTACCATTTTCATTAATCGTCAAAGCAGTCACTCCACCGGATTGAATGACCAAAGAGTTATTGGTAGCAGCATTGGTGTCGTTAATGATGAAGGCATTATTTGTACCGGCGTTGGTCAAGTTAAATGATGTTGAAGTAGCCAGACCTGATGCCAATGTGAAATCAATATTTCTGGCATCGGTAGTATTGATCGTGTTGCCGGCGTTATAAACTGCCTGCAAGCCAAAGGGTGCCGAGTTACAATAAACCAAATTCTTGGAGCTATCAGTACAAAGCGCAGAGGTTGAACCAGCTCCATTTTGAATACCGTTTAAAGTTAAAAGATTAGTAGCACTGGTGTTAAAAGTAATGCCATTAGTTCCATTTGGTGAAAAGGTCGTTGGACCGTTGGCAGTAAAGGCTTGACTGCTAGCAATAGTTGCTCCGCCATTGAAAGTTGATAAACCGGCAACTCCCAGAGTGCCGCCTAAAGTTGTCACGCCGGTCCCGACGGTAAAGGTATTGGTTCCGGTTACAGAAGTGGCACCATTCAAAGAAACGTTACCAGTACCGGTGGAGAAAGTACCTATTCCAATTTGAGTAATGTTATTGTTAAAGGTTGCTATACCGGTGACACCCAGAGTTGAAGATAAAGTAGTTGCTCCAGTAACCCCCAAAGTTCCACCGATGCCGGCATTATTGGTAACAGAAAGAGAATCAATTGTTGCCAAACCAGAAGTGGAAAGAGTAGAAAGAGAAGTTGCCCCGATGATATTGGCGACGCCACCGACATTAAGTGCGCCACCGATGCCAGTTCCGCCAGTGACAACGAGCGCACCAGTTGATGAATTGGTGGAAGCAGTATTGTTGGTGGTTGAGAGAGTCCCGCTGGTTGCTAAATTACCATTTTCATTAATCGTTAAAGCATTCACTCCAGCAGATTGAATGACAAAGGAAGTGTTGGTTGCCGCGTTGGTGTCGTTGATAACAAAAGCATTAGCAGTGCCAGCATTGGTTAAAGAAAGTGAAGTTGAGGTAGTTAAACCGCTTGCTAAAGTGAAATCAATATTTCTGCCATCGGTGGTGGCGATGGTATTACCTGAATTATATGCTTGCTGCAAAGTGACATTAAGAGCATTTGATGAACAAATTGAGAATTCATTGGTTGAGTTGCGGCAGACGACAGTTGCGCCAACAGTCCCGGAAAGATTGGGAATTTGAGTAACATTATTAAGAATAATTTGGCCGGTACCGTTGGGGGCAAGAGCTAAGTTTTCATTGGTGCCGGTGGTGATATCAGTTCCAACCCCGTTGAAAGTGAGGGTTCCAGTTGTCGTAATTGCTCCACTTGAAATAGTTCCGGCTCCATTAATATTGCCGGTGTTGGTGATGCCGCCATTGTTGTTATTTAAGCCATTGTTAATTGATGCACCGCCATTGAGATTGGTTTGTCCAGTGACACCCAAAGTACTGGCGAGAGAGGTTCCACCGATTACGTCAAGTGAAGCGCTGAAAGTTGCATAGCTGCTGACACCTAATTGTCCGCCAAGAGTTGTAAGTCCGGTTCCGACAGTGAAAGGATTGGCACCAGTAACAGCAGTTGCGCCATTTAAAGAGATATTACCGGTACCAGTTGAGAAAGTGCCGGCACCTGTTTGCGCGATATTATTATTAAAGGTCGCAATTCCAGTAACGCCTAAAGTTCCACCGAGTGTCGTATTGTTGGTGACAGCTAAAGAATTAAGAGTAGCTAGTCCAGAGGTAGTTAGAGTGGTAAGGGTAGTGTTGCCAGTGACGCCAAGCGTTCCGCCTAAGGTAGTGGCGCCAGTTCCAACTGCAAAGGTATTGGTTCCAGTAATAGAAGTTGCTCCGTTGAGTGAAACATTGCCAGTGCCGGTGGAGAAAGTACCAGTGCCAGTTTGGGAAATGTTATTATTAAAGGTTGAAGCGCCATTGGTGGTAAGAGTTGAGTTTAAGGTAGTTGCGCCTAAAACATTAAGTGAAGCGCTGAAAGTGGCATAACTGGTAACGCCAAGTTGTCCGCCCAAAGAAGTCAGACCGGTTCCAACGGTGAAAGGATTAGTCCCTGTTACTGAGGTTGTACCATTGAGTGAAACATTGCCGGTACCGGTTGAAAAAGTGCCAGCTCCGGTTTGAAAAATGTTATTGGTAAAAGTTGCAGGACCTGAAATTTGGGTCGTGTCATTTAAAATAATTTGGCCGGTGCCGTCAGCAACCAAAGTAAGATCTTCATTGGTACCGGTCGTGATGTCAGTTGATGCTCCTGAAAAAATAAGACCGGTGGAGCCGATGGTTTTATTGGACAAGGTTTGGTTTTGGTTGGCAAAAATAAAAGTATCATCATTGGTGAGAGCAGGGATGGTGGCAAATCTGGAAGCCCCTGGAGCAACTGAAGAAATGGTAGTGGTGTTGTTGTTGCCCAAAACGATTTGATTGGAAGTGGCTTGAGAGGTAAGAGTTCCGGCAGTTGAAAGGTTACCATCTTCATTAATCGTTAATTTGTTGACTCCGGCGGATTGGATAACCAATGAGTTGTTGGTGGCAGCATTGGTGTCGTTGATAATAAAAGCATTGGCAGTACCGGCGTTGTTTAATGTGAATGATGTTGAGGTAGTAAGTCCTGATGCTAAAGTGAAATCAATATTTTTTCCGTCGGTTGTCGCGATGGTGTTGCCGGAATTGTAAGCTTGTTGCAAAGTGACATTAAGAGCATTGGATGAACAGATGGAGAATTCATTGGTTGAGTTGCGGCAGACAACAGTTGCTCCAACAGTCCCGGAAAGATTGGGAATTTGAGTGACATTGTTTAAAATAATTGACCCGGTGCCGTTGGGAGCCAGAGTTAGATCTTCGTTGGTGCCGGTGGTGATATCGTTTAGGACACCTCTAAGGGTTAAAGTTCCAGTTGAGGTAATGGCACCGGAAGAAATGGTAGTTGCTCCAGCGATGGCACCAGCGTTGGTAATACCGCCGTTGTTGTTATTTAAGCCATTGTTAATTGATGCTCCATTGTTGAAAGAAGCCAAACCATTAACCCCCAAAGTGCTACCCAGATTAAGTGCGCCGCCAATACCAACACCGCCGGTGACAACGAGCGCACCGGTTGATGAATTAGTTGAAGCAGTATTGTTGGAAGTATTTAGAGTTCCGGTAGTTGAAAGGTTACCATTTTCATTAATCGTCAAAGCGGTCACTCCACCAGATTGAATGACGAAAGAATTGTTGGTAGCGGCATTGGTATCATTAATTACAAAAGCATTATTTGTACCGGCATTGGTCAAGTTAAATGATGTTGAAGTAGCGAGTCCAGATGTTAAAGTAAAATCGATATTTTTGCCATCAGTGGTGGTGATAGTATTACCGGCATCATAAGCTAACTGCAAAGAAACACCAGAAGCATTGGAAGAACATTCAATAATTTGTTGAGTGACACTATCACGACAAAGAGTTTTAACCGGGTTGGCAGAAGGAGCAGGAAGAGTTGCTAATTGAGTAGTCGTCCCCAAGACGATTTGCCCGGTGCCGTTTGGCGTAAGCGTTAGATTTTCATTAGCTCCAGTTGTAATATCCGTTGCTACTCCATTGAAAGTCAAAGCACCATTGGTAGTGATATTGCCATTTTCATTGATCGCCAAAGTTTGGGTGCCATTGGATTGAATTTCAAAAGCATTTTGATTGGCGGCATTGGTGTCGTTGATAACCAAAGCAGAGTTACCAGTTCCAGCATTGGTCAACGTTAATTGTCTGGAGCTGCCGGCAGCCAAAGTGAAAGCGATATTGCCAAAAGCATCAGCGGCATTAATGGTGTTACCGGCTTGGTAAGCCAGTTGCAGTGAAACACCTGAAGAATTGGCTGGACATTGAACGATTTCATGAGTGACATCATCTCGACAAAGAGTGGTTGCCGCAGCCGGAGCTGTGGGTAAGGAATTAAGTTTGGCGATGCTCGAAAGAATAATTTGACCGGTACCGTTGGGAGCCAAAGTTAGATCCTGGTTGGTACCGGTAGTTAGGTCAGTCAAGCCGGTTAAAGTTAAAGCGGCAAAAGTTGGACTGGAAGAAGCAGCAATATCTTGGGGCAGTGAGAGGGTAATTGATCCTACACCGTTGGCGACATTAATTTGATTGGCAGTGCCGGTAATACTTGCCAAACTGTAACCGTAACCATTGCCGATTAAGATATTACCGTTAGCAGCAGTTGAGCCATTAACTCCTGTCCCGCCGCGGGAAACATTGAGAAAATTTTCTGATGCAAGTATGCCGCCGGCTGTTGTGTAAATTGGTCCAGTGTTGGTAAGTCCTGAGAGGGTGATGGTTCCTGACGAGGTGATGCCAGTGGCACCAGCGAGTGCGCCTGTTAACTGTAAATTGCCAGTTGAAGTCAAACTAGCAATTTCGGTACCAAGGTTATCCTGGAAGGATAATTGATAGCCAGGTGGTGAATTGTTGGTCACTCTATTTTGCAAACTAAAACCGACATTGTTGGATGCAGTTCCTGTCCAGTAAGCTCCCTGTAAAGTTAAGAGATTGGAGTTTTGAATAGTTGTGCCGCTGGTGGCATCGGAGTTTCTGAGTAGTGAAAGCGTGTCAGTGCCTGCTTGGTCACCGATACTAAGTCCAGATAAAGCAGTGATAAGTGAGCCGCTATCTGAAAGGTTAGAGTCACCAATGTTTGATCCAGTGGAGGTAAATTTGGCAATTCGGTTTTGCAAACCATTTCCGCCGACGACTCCACCTGATCCGGCGCAGTTACCAGTTGTTAAACAAAGTGCTCCGCTGGCGTCAGGAATGGTAATGGTTTGAGTGGTACCGGTAGTTATATTGCTTCCATCAAAGATAAATTTCTTGGTGGTGTCAGTGGTGTTTTGGAAAAGGGTAGCGTCGGTTAAAGTTTTGTTAGTTAATGTTTGTGTTTCGTTAGCAAAAATAAAAGTGTCATTATTGGTAAGAGCGGGTAGAGTTGCAACACGAGATGTTGATGGAGCAAGTGCTGAAATAGTGGTGGTGTTAGTAGATCCCAAGACAAATTGGTTAGTGGTATTTGTAAAATTAGCAGTTGGGAAATTGACTGTTCCGGTGGCGCCAAGATTGGTAAAGTTACCAGTCGATGGAGTCGTTGTACCGATGGCGGTTCCGTTGATGCCGGTGGCAGTGGCGTTAAAGTTACTTGAAGTGATGAGTAAATTATTTATTCCAGTATTGATTGATGAGTTGCCAAGACTTGTTAAATTAAGTGACCCGGAAGTGGCGGTTAGGTCCAAGTTCCCTGTAGTAAGAGTCAAACCGTTGGCGGCAGTCAAAGTTCCGGCAGAAGTTATTGTTCCGGTTCCGGTAGTTGCGAGATTACCGGTGGTGGAAAGATTACCATTTTCGTTGATGGTCAAAGCAGTTACTCCACCGGATTGAATGACCAAAGAATTGTTGGTGGCGGCATTGGTATCATTCAAAATAAAAGCGTTTGCCGTCCCGGCATTAGTCAAACTGAAAGAGGTTGAAGTGGCGAGTCCCGATGCCAAAGTAAAAGCAATATTGCGGGCATCAGAGGTGGTAATAGTATTGCCGGTGTTATAGGCAAGTTGCAAAGAAGTGTTGGTTGCATTGGCCGGACATTGGACAATTTCGTGTGTTACATCATCGCGGCAAAGGGCAGTCGCGTTGGCGGGAGTGCCAAGCAAAGTACCAATTTGCGTCGCACTGCCAAGAACAATTTCGCCGATTCCTGAGGCAGTTAAAGTCAGATTTTCATTAGCTGCGGTCGTGATATCAGTTGCGGCGCCTGAGAAAATAAGGCCGGTTGAACCGATCGTTTTGTTGGATAAAGTTTCGGGACCATTGGTAAAAACAAAAGTATCAGCACCAGTTAGTGCTGGGATGGTGAGTGTTCGTGGTGCTGTCTGAACGGCGGCAGAAATAATGGTCGTATTGCCGGCTGCACCTAAAGTTAGTTGATTGGTTGCACTGGTTAAATTTTGGGCGGCAAAGGTGGGGGTTGATGTCGTGGCAATATCTTGTGGAGTTGAAAGTGTGATAGAACCAGCAACATTGGTGATACTAACTTGATTGAGAGTTCCGGTTAATGTCCCCAAAGTAAAGCCGGAGCCATTGCCGATTAAGATATTTCCGTTGGCGGCTGATGACCCGTCAATACCAGTTCCGCCCCGGATGGTTGATAGTTGAGCTTCTGAACCTAACACACCACCGGTTGCATAAACAACACCGTTAGTAGTGAGTCCGCTGAGCGTGAGATTGCCGGAACAATTCAAATTGCCGGAGGCGTCTGCGATGGTACAACCGGTTGCTCCTGATCCACCGGCCAGATCAACATTACCGTTTGAGCTGATAGCTAAAGCAGTGGCTCCGGTAGTATTATTGGTAATGCTAAAAATTGAACCGTTAACCAAAATTCCGTATTGGTCTTGTCCCGCGTCAGTGTCGATAAAAGAAATGCTTGGAGAGGAATTGGAAATTGTGATGTTACCGCCGGAGGTGGTTTGACCGGTGAGATAAAGATTGCGGTATTGTTTGGTGGGAGAACCCAAGTCATAAATACCATCCTGGTTGGGGCCGATGCTGCCGGCGACTTCCAATTTGAAAGGATGGGCGTCCGCATCCAAATCGATAAGGGATGTGCCGACTCCGATGTTGCCATTTGGCACCAAAAAATCGCCATTGGCGTTGGTCGTCAAAGTAACATCTGCAATATTACTACCGGACGAAAAAAGTGTTAGTTTTCCGTTCATTCCGCCTAACCCTATATTATTTGTTCCGAGGGCTAAATTGGCAGTAGCAGAATTAAAGAAAAGAGTTGAGCCATCCGGGGTTCCATCTCCACCCAAAACAAAATGATCGGTGGTAACAGTTGGGCGGATGTAATTGCCGTAAGTTGCATCGGTATCAGTGGCAAAAGGAGTGACCCCAGCTGAGGTAATGGCGGTATCTAAATCTTTCAAAGCTTGTTGGACGTTGGTAGCGGTTGAATTGTTAAGGTTGTCGTAAACACCAACGAGATTGGCGCCCGATGTAAGATTGCTTGTTCCGGTCGAATTAAGGGGGATAGCACTCCAAGCAGGAGCGCCATTGGTAACTTGTATTATTTGTCCGTTTTGGGTACCAATTGGAAGGCTTTTTAAGGCATCACTGCTATTGGCAAAGAGTAAGTCTCCGGCAGTAAAACCGGTTAATCCGGTTCCTCCAACAGTGGTTTTTAAGATGCCGGTTTTAATGGCTTCAGCGGCAATTTTGCCACCTTGTTCGATAGTCAAATTGTTGGCAATATCGGCATCTGTTAAACAACTTGAACAATGGCCCCGACTGAGAACAGTTTCCAAAGTTGATTTATCGTTGATGGTCAAACCATCGATGGTGATATCGGTTCCAGCCAGAAAATTAACTTCGCCTTTTTGTCCTTGAATGGAGCTAACCGTATCGCCTAAATCGACCGCAATGGTAGGGATTTGACTGGCTTGATCTGAGATGGTGATGTGGTTGCCGGCTTTAATTCCGTAAAGGACATTGGGGGCAGTGAGATCTCCCTTAAAGACACCTTTGCCGTCAACTTGCAGATCATCTTTGAGAGTGGTTTGTTCTTTAAAAGTGACAGGCAAACGGAAAGAAATATTGCCGCCGATTTTCATCTTACTTTGGGCGCCCAAAATTTCAGAGTTATTTTTTGTCGGTTGAAATTTTTCTTGATAATTAGAAATTAAAAATTTAATTCGGGATTGTTGGGTAAAAATTCCAATTCCCAAAACAACCAATAAAGCAAAAATAAATGCACCAGATTTTCTGGAAGGGGATTTAAAAGCGGGCAGATTGAAAGAAAAACTAACCGACTCTTTAACTTGTCCGCGAAAATAATCTTTGACAAAATCATCACTGTAAAAGCCATCACCCATCCAGTGAATTATTTTGCTGTAAAGTGATGATTGATTTTTTTCTTCAGAAATTTTTGCAATTTTTTCAGTTGGAATTTCATCTTGAATTGGAGCGGTTTCTTGTAGGCGGGGGGAAAGTAGAGTTTGGCGAATAACTTCAAATTCTTCCAGCAGTTGTTCGGTGTAACGAATTTCTCCTACGGAGGTGATGATTGGT
>JACRFN010000021.1 GCA_016217875.1 Candidatus Kerfeldbacteria bacterium | reverse complement strand
TTTGAAGGCTGTTTGAATATGGAAGATGCCAAACGCCGTGAGCGATATCTTAAAACCACCCAAGGTCGAAGGTTCGTAGGTTTACGTTTAATAGAGTACAAACGTCACCGGGCGTTTGGCTCTGGAAGTTGATATACGGGGCATGTCTTTTCTGGAAAAATTATTTGGCGATCCCAATGCTCGGGTGGTGAAAAAGCTTGAGCCGCAAGTTCAGCGTATTAATGAGCTGGAGCCTAAGATAAGGGCTTTAAGCGACGAAGCCTTGCGGCAAAAGACCCAGGAATTTAAAAGCCGTTTAGGCTCGGGCCTGCCGTTGGACGATATTTTGCCTGAGGCTTTTGCTTGTGTGAGGGAGGCCGGCAGGCGCGTTTTGGGCCAGCGGCATTTTGATGTGCAGCTTATCGGTGGCCTGGTGCTGCACCAAGGGCAGATTGCCGAAATGAGAACGGGTGAAGGTAAAACCTTGACGGCCACTTCGGCTGTCTACCTTAATGCGCTGGAGGGTAGGGGGGTGCACGTGGTGACGGTGAACGATTATTTGGCTCGCCGTGACGCTGTCTGGATGGGTCAGGTGTACCACGCCCTGGGTTTGACCGTGGGCTGTATCAATCACGAGGCGGCTTACTTGTATGATCCCGCTGTCAGCCACGACGACCCGACCTTGGTCAATTTAAAACCGGTGCCCAGACAGGAGGCTTATCTGGCTGATATTACTTATGGTACCAATAACGAATTCGGTTTTGATTATTTGCGCGACAACATGGTCTGGCGCACTGAGCAGCTGGTGCAGCGGCCGCTCCATTTTGCCATTGTGGACGAAGTGGACTCCATTTTGATTGACGAGGCCCGTACGCCGCTTATTATTTCCGCTCCGGCCGAGGAGGCGGTGCAAGTCTACTACGACGTGGCCCGTTTCGTTGATGCTCTGCAGGAAAACGTCGATTACAATGTTGACGAAAAGATGCGAGCCGCCACCTTTACTGAAGCTGGTATAGCCAAAGCCGAGAAGTGGCTGGGGGTGAAGAATCTTTATGCCGAAAGTGATTTTGGTATTATTCATCATTTGGAAGAGGCTCTAAAGGCACGCGCGCCGTGGTTCCAACGCGACAAGGCGTACGTGGTGCGCGACGGCGAAGTGGTGATTGTGGATGAGTTCACCGGCCGCTTGATGTTCGGCCGCCGTTATTCCGAGGGTTTGCACCAGGCCATTGAGGCTAAGGAGAACGTCAAGATTCAGCGCGAGTCGGTCACTCTGGCCACCATTACTTTCCAGAATTATTTTCGGCTTTACAAAAAACTGGCCGGTATGACCGGTACGGCCTCCACTGAGGCTGAGGAGTTTCATAAAATTTATAAGCTCGAGGTGGTCACTATCCCTACCAATAAGCCCATGATCAGGCAGGACCTGCAGGATAGTATTTATAAAAACGAGGCCGCCAAATTTCAGGCCGTGGTGCAGGAAATAAAACGGCGACATGGGGCTGGTCAGCCCATGCTGGTAGGTACCATTTCCATTGCCAAGAACGAAGTTTTGTCTGAGCTCTTGAGCCGCGAGGGTGTGCCGCACGAGGTGTTGAACGCCAAAAACCACGCGCGTGAAGCCGCCATTATAGCCCAGGCCGGCCGCCGGGGCGCTGTGACCATTGCCACCAACATGGCCGGCCGCGGCGTGGACATTGTTTTGGGCGGCAACCCGCCGGATCAAGCAGCAGCCGAATTCGTCAAATCAGTCGGCGGTTTGCATGTAGTGGGTACGGAGCGTCATGAATCGCGGCGCATCGATAACCAGTTGCGCGGCCGCTCCGGCCGTCAGGGCGACCACGGCTCCAGCCAGTTTTATGTGTCGTTGGAGGACGACCTGATGCGCATCTTCGGCGGCGATAAGGTGAAGGGTTTGATGGAGCGTCTGGGCTTGCCTGATGACGTGCCGATTGAGAATAGCATGGTTTCTAAATCCATTGAGTCAGCCCAAAAGAAGGTAGAGGGCAACAACTTTGACATTCGTAAGCATTTGGTGGAATACGACGACGTGCTGAACAAGCAGCGCGAGTCTATTTACAATCGGCGCCGTGATATTTTGCAGGCGGCCGAGAAAGACCCGGCCAGTCTCAAAACTCAGGTGCTTGGTATGGTAGAGCAAGAGATAGCCGAGGTGGTGGCTTTTCACACGGGCCTAGACGATGAATCAAAATGGAACCTGGAAGAGATTTATGAAGTTGTTCATTCTATGTTCCCGGTGTCGCCTGGTTTGCGCAAAAAGCTTAGTGAGATGGAAACCCAAGCTGGCGATGCTTCGGCCGATGCTAAGGCCCGAGACAAGATTATTCGTTATCTCACCGGCTTGTCCCGTGAAGCTTACGACAAACTTGAAAAGGAATTGATTAAATCAGCCCAAACAATCGGCGCTGTGCAGGCTGAGAACATTATGCGTGACGTGGAAAAAATTTTATTGTTACGCAGTATAGATACGTTGTGGATACAGCATCTGACCGCTATGGATCATTTACGCGGTGGTATCGGCTTGCAAGGTTATGGCCAGCGCGATCCGCTGGTGGAGTACAAGCGCGAGGGTTATCGCATGTTTAAAGAATTGTTGGCGCAGATACAGGACCAGGTGGTTTACAACGTGTATAAGAGCGCGATTGTGAAACAATTGGCGCAGGAGCAGGAGGCGCCGCGACGTCAAATGCAAGAGCAGGGCCCGGCCAAAACTATGGCCGAGGGCAAGAGCGTGTTTGCAGGCGCGTTAACAGGCGACAGTAGCGCGGCGGTGGGTAAGCCGCGCGATGCCTCAGGCCACAAAGTTGGCCGCAACGACCCCTGCCCGTGCGGTTCTGGTAAAAAATTTAAGAAATGTCACGGGGCGTAAATTACTTATACTATTACTATTAATCAATTTATGGTACCAGCTATCATCCTTATCATTACGTTGGTTCAGGCCATATTGGCCTTTGCTCACTTGGTAGTTTACAAAGCCATCGTGGCTATGTGGGGAGTAGATAGATTTTTTCCGCTGGCTTTCTGGCGAGTAGTTTTTGTAGTCTTGGCTATTAGTTTTGTGGTCGCGTCTTTAATTGGTTGGCGTTATTACAATTTGGTCACCAGCTGGTTTTATACGGCGGCGGCAGTCTGGCTCGGGTTTTTGCTTTATTTTTTCCTGGCCGCCTGTTTATATTGGCTGAGCGTTATACTGCTCAATAATTTAATGTCTGCTGTCGCTATAGCCTGGCTGGGCAAGTTAGCGCTGTTAGCAGCTTTGATTGTGGGTGTGTATGGTTTAGCGCACAATAATCAGTTGGTTGTTACCTCGATTAAAGTTCAACTTCCCAATTTACCGGCGGAGTGGATAGGCAAAAAAGCAGTCTGGGTGAGCGACATGCATGTGGGGCAGGTTTATGATGCTTCTTTTTTAGATAAAATCGCGGCCAAGATAAAAACACTTAAGCCCGATATTATTTTTGTGGGTGGTGATGTCTACGACGGCGTGGCTTTTCCAGTTAATACAGCCAAAGCGCCTCTAGCTAAACTCCGCGCCCCCTGGGGTACCTATTTTATAACAGGGAATCACGAAGAGTTTGGCGACAACACAAAATATTTATCAGTCATTAAGGCGTCGGGCCTGAGGGTTTTAAACAACGAAATGGTTAACGTTCATGGCCTGCAGTTGATTGGCGTTGATTATAATGACACGACTAACCGTCAACGTTATGAAGGTATTATCAAGAGTTTACCGATTGATAAAAATAAGCCCAGTATACTTTTAAAGCACGCACCCACAGACATTGATGTGTCGGCTCAGGCCGGCATAAATTTTCAGATTTCCAGCCACACCCACCGCGCCCAGATGTTTCCCTTAAACCTCGTCACTTGGTTGGTGTACAAAGGTTTTGATTATGGCTTGCACCGTTTTGGCCAGATGACGGTTTATACTTCAAGCGGTGTAGGCACGTGGGGGCCGCCCTTGCGTGTTGGGAGCCCATCGGAAATTGTGCTGATTGAATTTAAATAGATACCAAGATGGAGCCTGGTAGTATAGACAAAAGCAAATCACGAGTTGAATTTCTTCAAGGTGATAGCTGGGAGCTGCCCAACGACTTAGCCCTACTAGAAGGCGTTAGGCAGGAGTTGGCGCGTCGTTTAGCTGCCCATGGTTGGACTGAGGAGGAAGCTTGGCAGCTCATCTCGGCCTGCGA
>JACRFN010000017.1 GCA_016217875.1 Candidatus Kerfeldbacteria bacterium | reverse complement strand
GTCGACTTTAACATTACCCTCCACTGCCAAGTCGTTATGGAACAAAGCGTCGCCCCAGACGCCCAAACCGCCGTCAACCAACAAAGCGTCAGTCAGTTTTACCGCTCCCTTCACTTCCAATTTGCCGCCCACTTCCACCCGGCCGCGCAATTGCACGTCATCGGTGGTGACGGCGCCGTTTTTGGTGACAAAAGCCAGGGTAAACTGCTCTGAGGAAAATCCGTCAACCGCATCAACATTCAAATTCTCAACTTTAGTGGCGGAATCAACCACGATGGGCATCACGCCGTCCCGGGCAAAAGACCTGAGCTGTCCTTGAGTGGCAATATGACCCTTGATTGAAATATTGCCAGCTTCGTTCAATACTAAAACCTCATTGGCCGAGACACCGGCTCGGTGACCATCAATCGTCCAAGCGTTCTTAATGGCCGCCATAAGCCTCCCGGGTGCGTCATTAGCTATGCCGCCTGTCACCGTGCCTAGTATAACGAGCAGAATAACGGCTGCCAAACCATACAAAAACCAAGACCTATGGCCAAGTTCGAGTAACTTAGCTACAGGTCTTGGTTCTGGTTTAAAGAAAGAAATTCGCCTGGCTGCGGGCGGCACACCCGCTGGCACGGCCACGCGGGCGGCGGCTGGCGGTAAACCTTTATCAAGCAAAGGTTTAAGGGTGCCGCTTAGCTCGCCAATTCTGGAGGCCAGCTCTTGTACTGCCTGCTCTGATACTGGCGCTTTGGCTGGTTCAGGTCTGACTAAGCCCTGTGACTTATCCACAGCCCCAGATAAGCCTACTGGTTCTGGGCCAGGTTCTTGGAATTTTGCTTTACGCAGGTACTCCTGCTTTGCACCCTGAGCTTGAGCTTTAAGGTACTGCTCAACTGCCTGTTTGGAGGTATACCAGTTACGGCCTTTTTTCCATGCACAAAGTTTGCCTCGTCTGGCTAAAAGGGAGATATACTCCTGTCCATAGGGGGTAAGTTTAGCAGCCTCGGCCAAAGAAATAAGTTCTGTCTCTGGCGGAGCATCAGTTGATGGAAACCCGAAGTTATTAGGGTTTTCCATATAGTTTTAGTGTTTATTTTTGAGGTTTAATATTAGTTTTTGGCTTCCCACCCCCCGATGGCCATCGGGGTGGTAAATAGCACAAAAACCCTTATATTTAGCCTCAACTGGCTTAGGGTTTAAAGCAATTTTGGCGAATTTTTAAATCTTGGCTTTTTAGTTTGGAATCCGACCAGCCAGTTGGCTGGCAGGTATTCCAAGTAGTTTATCCGATATCGTATCCGATACGATATCGCTAAATAAAATGATACCATAAAAAATAACATTAGTCAATGCAAAATTTATGCTTATTTAAGCCTAAAAAACGACTAATAAAAAACTCAAGGAGAGCACCTTCTAATGGAAGATGCCCTTGTTTACTTGATCTTGCTAAATTAATTATTTTATTTTTTAATATATTCATTTACCGCTTCTTTAGAAGAAGTGGCGTAAGAAGCGCCGCCTCGGTCTACGGACTCGACAATCTTACCCTCGCTCATTGGTTGCCGTTACCTGCCCGCCATAGCCTTACCTAAACCAATGGTGGATGATTATTGTTTCGGAGGGCTGAAGGGCTCACATCGGACTTTAGGACAGGCTTAGGCAGGCGGCAACCGGACGTTCGCTCGGGCTCCAGATTGTAACCGAGTCCTCCGACAGGGTGGCAGTTTGTGGCGTGAACGCCGAAGCGAGGCCACAGAACTTGCGTGTTTGTGGCCGTTTAGCACCTGCCTGCCGGCAGGCAGGTAGCAAGTTCGTTTGGCCTCGCGAGAGCGTTCCTCGTGGCGTGCCAGGGGGTCAAGCTGAAAGGAGCGAACCAACTGTCTGGTTCGCGACCAGCGAGACGGGTGTGGCTATGCCTTAGGCAGACACACCGGAGGAAGTGAAGGGTGGGTTGAGCGGGAAACGAGCGAGTAAACTGCTTTACTCGCGACCCGCGAAACGGGCAGGACGACCCGTGTGGTCGTCCTGTCCAGGACAGGGGGCGAGCATCGCAACTCTGAGCCCTCTACCTCCTTCAAAGAAATTCTCCTGGAGAAGTGGCAGATAAAAGCTACTTTAGCCTAAATATGGCAAAATCAGCCCAATATTTAAAAAAACACCCAGTTCCGACAGTTGGCGGACACGAGGTGTTTTTTAATTCTATATGTATTGCTAACCTAAACGAAAAACTACCCTTTGCACCATCCGCCTAAGGCGGAGGTACGGGGTTTTACTTTTTAGGCTGGCCTGGCGTTACCGGCTGCTGGACTGAATCAGCCTTACCGTTTTTCAAATCTTTCCAACCCGGACAAAGGGGGGTAAGTTCCTCTACTGATGTAATGCGCCTGACCCAATTGCCGGAGGTAACATAGCCACAGTGGCCTGACCACACCAGTATTCGGTTAAATATCATCCGCTGGTATGGCGTTAAATACCCGCAGTATTACGATTACGACGTGATATTAAATTTTAATTGATGAATTTTTTCTATTAACTCCAACGTAATCTTCACCGAGGGATTGCTGGTATTTTTCAGAATTAAACGATCACTATAACTAACAAGCAAAACTCCAACAAATTCATCCGCCCATGAGGGAGATAGGGTAGTTACTCCGCTAAAATCAACCTCCAGGGTCTCGGAATCATTTAGAGTTGCCAACGTAGACTTGAAGGCGGCAAAAGCCTCACGCCCTATCTCCCTTGACGTTAATATTCTACCAAACTTATTTAATGTGATAACCATAAGTAATTCAATAAATTTATTCAAAAATCAATTAAAGCGAGCGTGCCGCGAAACGGCTCGGCGGAATTTTTGAAGTGCATTACGTCACTATGCCTATGCAAAGTAAGAATGGCATCCCCAGACTGAAATACCAAATCCAGATTACTTTTTGAAATAACAGTCCTAACATGTTTCAAGCCGTTTCCGCGTTTCTCCGGCGTACGCCCACTTATGAATTCCGTGAAAGCTACTTTTAACGCGTCTTTGTCATCGCGTAAACCCGGTTTGGCCGTTTTAAGGGTAGTATAAACACCCAACCCCCTATCAGCTATGACCACTTGCCTCTTATGTTCATCATAACCGAAAAATGTTCCCGGAATATCCGGCCATTTACCTAAGTTATGTACGAAAGGATTGTCTCCTATTTCCGCAACGACCGAAGAAACCAGTGAAAATTTTTCTCCCTCTTTAAGATCGGGAATCCGGCTTATCATTAATTCAAACCTAGACAAACGCCCTTGGAATTCCGCACTCGTAGGGCAATAGAAACCAAGCGCCGGCGGCTCACCAACCGTTGCGCTCACCCAAGCCCTCGCCACACTGAACAGATTCTTAGAGAATTTTTCTATATCAGCTCTGGCATAGAACCTATGTTTCCCTGGAGATATAAAGGACGGCTGGAACTTACCGCTTTTATCCCACCGTCTAAGCGTTTGAACGGAAACACCAAGAATTCTTGCGGCCTCACTGATTGGAATGACATCGTGTATCATATCGGTTTCATGGCAAAATAAAATATTGAAACTCAAAAAACTATACAAATTTACATAAATCTATACAAAACTATACAAATTTACATAAATCTATACAAAACTATACAAATTTACATAAATCTATACAAAACTATACATCTATAAAAAAAATCTGTCAATAGCTAAAATTTCGCTGGATAGGGTGATGCCCCGCAGTCCGCCGCGGCGGACGAGGGGGGATTCATTTTTATTGCTAATCTAAAGCCAAAACTTACCCACGCACCACTCCGATGAACATCAGATGGTGCGGGGTCTCCGCTCCACAGAACCACGAACTGAAAAAAGCTACAGGCGGCCTCCGCCCCGATGGCCATCAATCTCAGGGCTACAAAGGCTGGATTAGCCCGTGGAGCTTCATTTTTTGGGTTGAGGGGCTGGCTGTTGTACTGTATTGTCTTGGCCGCTCTTTATATCCTCTATAAGCTTTTTTATATCCTTATTATCAGGGTTAAGCTGTAACACCCTTTCTAACTCCGCCACCGCCTTATCTTTTTCCGACTTTTTCTGATAAGTAAGGGCCAGGCCAAAGTGGGCGTTGGCGTAGTTTGGCACTAGGCTGGTAATGGTGCCAAATACCTCCTCAGCTTTATCATATTGGGCCCTGGTGTAGTAAAGACTTCCCAATTCATATAGTACATCTATATCTTGAGGGTTAAATTCCCTCATTCTTTCTAACTTATCCACAGCCTCATCTAACTTACCTTGCTGCTCATAAGCCAGCACCTGATTAAAGTGAGCCGGCGTGTAATTGGCCTTGTACTTAATAGCCAGGTCAAACTGTTCCAGGGCTCGAGCCACTTGACTTGCTGCCTCGGCCTCCAGCCTGGTTTTGTCTTTCTCCTGGGCTTGGGAGGCCTCCTGACGCTTGCGGTTGGCGGAAATAAGGTAAGCTTTCCCCAGTTCAGTGTATAAGGCAGGATTAGACGGCTCCAGCTTAACTGCCTGCTCAAAAGAAGCTATGATCCAAGGCTCGGCATCTTTGGCAAATAAGACAGAGCCGCGATAAATAGAGCCTAAAGCCTCCCAATTAGCCACATTTTCCCGAGCTAACTCCGTAGCGGAGCGGGCGGCGGCGATAGACGAAGCCACATACTGCTGCAGCCTGGCTAATTGAGCTTGTTTGGCCTGATCTGTTTTGCCTACGGGGCTCGCGGCTTCTCGGTTAGCCTGAGCCAAAAATACCTGGGCTAAACCGATTCTGTAAGTATCGCGCCAAGGGTTAAGCGTCACGGCCCGCACCAACTCCGCGTTAGCCTGGTCTAAAGTATCCAGGCGCTGGCTTGACACTTGAGCCCGGGCGTAGGCCATATCTGCCGCCAGGAAGCGGCCAAGGCCGAACCAAATACCCAGACCGAGCAGCACTACTACTGCTAAACCAAAAGAGAAAGAGAAAGAAGCGCGAGGCGAAGTTAGAAGCGATATGTGCCGCTCGCCCCTAGAACTCAAGCTGGCTATCAGGCCTAAAATCAACCACCAGAAACTGGCCAGAACTGTGCTAGAGAAATAGAAAATATTGCCTACTACCAACACCAAAAAACTACTGACTACAGCCGCTCTCAAATACCAACTACTGCCTGAGCGATCTTTGATCAGGCGCCAAGACAAGTACAAACCTAAGGCAATCACGGCCAAATACGCGGCCAAACCCAAGGACCCGGTGGTGCCAAGTAATTGAGCCAACTCAGAGGAGGCCTTATCAAAGCGATAAGCCCAAAAATTTGAATCGTTAAAATTATCAGGCTTGTACTTAGAAAAGCCATAGATAAAGGTTTCGGGGCCAGTACCTAACACCGGGTTAGCCTGTACATTCTGCCAAGCTATTTTCCAGCTCGAACTCATGGATAAATTAACCTCTACCGGCACTGACAAACGCGTTAAAGTAGGGGTGGATAAGGGCCAGGCCACTACAGCCAAAAGTAAGGCCAGGGCCGGTAACATCGTCCATTTAAAACCTACGCTTTCGTTTTTCCAAAATATAAGCCCCAGCCACGACACAGAGCCAACCACCAAACCCACCCAGCCCAGTTGGTAATCAATAATAAACAGCACCACCAGCACTAATAGGCTAAAGATCAAGCTTAAACTTCGATAAATTAAGGTGGCGGCGGCCTGAGCGAAGAATAAGGCCAGGGGCAGACTGGCAGCCAATGTTATAGCTACCACATTAAGAGAACCGCCTAAGGGGGAAAAGCTAGGAAGCTGCGCCACCGGGAAAGGCAGCCAACGTAATCCCATGATTTGCAGCAATAAGATGGCGGCTGAGGAGCCTACACCACAAAGCCAAGAGCCTACAAGCCAACTGGTCTGGCCTTCATCCCGAGCTGTTTGTAAAACCAAATAATAAAGCATCAAGTAAGCCACGGTGCTGGCCAAACCGCCGTTGAAACGGCCATAAAAGCCCAAAATTGAAGTAACGGCATCTATAGAAAAAGCCGTGGCCAAAGAGACTGCTAACAACCAAGCCAGCACCGCCCAGTTAAGCCAAGATTTTGTCAGGCTGGTCTCCCGTAGCACCACGACCCGAGACAGCCAGACCACCAACAGAACAATGCCTAAACCCAAAAGAACAAATTGTTTGTTAAATTCAAACATCTCAAAGGTCCAGGGCAAAAAAGTTAATGGCACCAAAAATACCATCAACCTTAGCCCCCATAGTAAAGTTCGCTCTAGCCAGCGGGCGGCGGGGCGAGCGGGGCGTGGCGTCACTGCCTGCACCACGTTTTGTACGGCTTGAGTAAAGTCCATAGTTGTAGCGAGTTTATGTTACCCCCTACTGGGTAGGGGTATAAATATTAATCAACAAGTTAAGTATAGGTAAAAATGGCCAGAAATCAAATCCCGCGGACACGGGGCAAGTCGAACCTGTATCTCCCCGATGGACATCGGGGCGGCCTTGTGCTCCCCGCCTGCCATCGCCTGTGCCCCCAAGAGGAATCGAACCTCTATCTCTAGCTCCGGAGGCTAATGCTCTATCCATTGAGCTATGGGGGCTTAGGCCAGGGTGGGCAGGTATCCGTTGCCACCCTACGGGTGGTCACCCGAAGGGTGAAGCCATAGGCGCATAAGTGGCGGGGCAAGTTGTCACCCTGCGCCTGTTCCCCGCAGGGGAGGTGGTCATCCGCAAGGAAAAAACAAGAATGCCCGTCTGCTCTATCTTAGCACAATCAAGGCAGAAGTTTTGGTCACGGCTGCGGGAGCTTCACTTAAAATAGCTAAACAATTAAAAAGTAGATTTAGCAGATTTAAGCGTGTGGGACTATTTATGTCCGGTGACCGCCAAGGCGGCATCCCGCAAACCATCAATAATCTTATTAGATAATGTGCGGGACCGGACATAAATAGTCCCACTATCACCACTATCAATTAATCTTAGGACTTACGCACTTCTTGTCATTCCTGCTTTCTTTTCTGTCATTCCCCCGATGTCCATCGGGGGAATCCAGAATGGTAATTTGGCTTATTATTAAGCAATTCTCTGGATCCCCGGGTCTCGCTCACGCTCGCCCGAGGATGACACAAGGGGGTAAGTGCGTATGTCCTAAATCTACTAAATTAATCCACATTCAATTGAGACAATCTTTGTTCCCAAGCCGCGGCTAGTTGTAGCCGGCGATCATTAAGGTGTAACTTCATGACTTGCTCGCTTACCACCACGGCTCCAGAACCATCATTATATTTAGAGCCCAAATAACGTCTAAGCCTGGGAAGCTGCAGCCGACGGGCCAGCTGTTCACACCACTCACCCCATCTGCCTCTGAATAAAGTTTCTGTAACCCGCTGACATAAACCCGAGCCCCAAGGTCGGTCTATAAGGCCTAAGCCAAACAAATTACCAGTCTGTTCTCCTAAGCACCTTGAATAATTAGGCAATGACTGGCTCACCCAGGAATTGGCCTCCTGCCATCTACTGTAAACTCCCTGATCCAACAACAGCCTGACGCTCGATATCCAAAATTTGAAATAAGGATCATTGGCATAAGCCAGGGGCTGAAGGTTAAGTTTGTCTTCAGTCACTAAAAAGCTCAAACATAAGCGATCGCGTACATAGTGACTGTACTGGCGCCAGCCGCGCCAAT
>JACRFN010000022.1 GCA_016217875.1 Candidatus Kerfeldbacteria bacterium | reverse complement strand
ATGAGGTGCGCCAGAATCGTCAAAAGTTTTTTAAGCAACTCAACGTGGCTCCAGCCCGAGTGGTCACAGCCGAACTTGAGCACCAGGACACTATTATACGCGTAAGTAGCAAGGACGCGGGTTCTGGCGTGCTGGACAACGACTACCAACTCAAAGCTGATGGCCTCATCACCAACGAGCCAAACTTATACCTGTTACATGTCGTAGCCGACTGTTTATCACTGCCTTACTATGACCCGCAACACAAGGCTGTGGGCTTAGCACATATTGGCTGGCGAAACGCGAGTTCCGGCCTGGCCAAAAAAATCATAAAACGTATGGCTGAGGAATTTGGTACAAACCCTGCCAGTCTTATTGTTGGTTTAGGGCCGGCAATTCACTCTTGTTGTTATGCTTATCCAAAACACGCCACGCAACAATTACTAGACTGGCAGCCGTACCTTAAGACTGAGGACTCTGGCTTAACCCATATTGACCTGGTTGGTTTTGTGCTGGACCAACTCAAAACCACGGGCGTGCCAACGGCCAACATTAAAGTCAGCTCGGAATGCACGGCGCACTCGCCGCAATTCTTTTCTCACTACCGCAGTCAACGCCGAAATAAACCCGAGGGCCGCTTGGCGACCTTAATCGGCTTAAAGCCTAATTGACTACTTGATAAAACTCACGCTTCTGGCAAGCTCGAATGATTGTTTGAGCTCATCTTCGGTCAGCACGTCGTTCTCCAGTAGCAGTTCAATCTCTTTCTTCATATTAGTACGCAGCAGGTACGGGCCGTCGGTATTAATGGTGAACTTAACGCCGTATTGTTTGAATTTGGCTACAATCTCTTTAAACTCCTGCCAACCTTCAACTGCCCTAGTCTGGATATTTGACGACGGGCAAAGCTCCAGCACGGTGCCGGCCACGGCCAATTCTTTCATCAAGGCTTCGTCTTTGGCCGCCTGAATGCCGTGGCCAATACGCTCCGGCCTAATATCGCGTAGCACCTGTCGCACGCTTTCCGGGCCGGTGGCATCGGTTTCACCGGTGTGCACGGTAATGCCCAAGCCGCGCTCGCGCGCCTCTTGAAAGAGCGTCACGTAGCGTTTAAAGTCGGGGTCAGACTCAAAAGTGCGCTTCTCTGGTCCGGCCATATCAATGCCCACTACGCCCCACTTAAAATAACGCACAGCTTTACGCACGATAATCTCATTGAGCTCATACGGAAATTCGCGCGCCAGGCAAAAGATAAGCCCGGCCTTGGCGCCGTAATCCAACACCGCTTGGTCCAGGCCGTGCACAGCCGCCTGAATGATGTGATCCAAATCCATTTCACCCCCCTTGTTGCGCTTCATGGGGTTGAACCTAAGCTCAATGTGCGACACATTGCTGCTACGATATTCCTTGGCAATGATAGAGTACACGCAGCGCTGTATAGCCTCGGGCGAGCTTTGAATTTTTTCAGTCCACTGGTGCATGATGTTAACGTAGTCCTCAAGGCTATGCACCGTTTCGGGACTGGCTGTAATAAGCTGCCAGAAGTCCCAATATGTCTTGGCCGGCAACTTCATGCCCTGTTGGTGTGCCAACGACCACATAATATGAGGCGCCACTGCGCCGCCCACGTGAATATGTAAATCTACTAACTCCACCTGCAGCTTGTTTTTATAATGAATCATACCCCGTATATCAACTTCGCTCGCCAAAGCAAGGCGAGATAGAAAGTCGTAAGTTAATTATTAGAGATTGATTTAACATAAAGTAATTACCTGACAATTTTGGCGAAAGTGAGCCTTAGCGAAGTTGTATTACGGGGCATAACAATAAGTGAGAATAGAATTTTAGGGCGAGAGTTTAATATAATGATGAAAACAAATAAGAGGCCGGCGGCTACGGACTCTTTACCCCAATACCAGTTAGCCTGCGGCTCCAACAGTACAGGGCATGCTTTTACATATCTTAACAGGATAACTGCCCTTTGCCAAACTAAGGCCGCTTCAGCACCGCAATCTCCCGCCCCACGTGCTGGCCGGGGCGGTAATAATAAAGCAGCTGACGTTCATTGCGCCAACGAGCCGGCACTTGAGGCGGCAACAAATCCTCTAAAACAAAACCTGTACGCTGAGATAATTCTAGCAAAGGCAAACGTAGTTCTATACCCCCTGCAATCAACACTGGCCAAACCATAATTAGACGGCCGGCCTCGTCTACCATGCCAGCCAAAGCCCTAACAGTTGCCTCGTAAAAGTCAGTCAGCTCGGCTCTAATGCCTTCAAGTCGGCGGCGGCTCTCATGACCGGTGAGCGGCGGCCCGAGGTACGGCTCAGTCACGATAGCGCCAAAACGACGACCGGATAAACGCTTGGCTAAGTCAAAAACTGAGCATACTTTAAGTGTTGGCTCTACAGTTATGTTGGAATAACGTTCTTTAAGCCAGGCAAAATTCTTAGTCGTGCGCTCAATACCGGCGGCGTCATTATCGCTTCCCCACAACTCCCGGTAACCCAAAAGTGCGGCCTCCTGCAGCACGGTGCCGGAACCGCAAAATGGATCGAGCAGGCCGCTAGAACGGTTCAACTGCGCCAAATTCACCATCAGCCGCGCCAATTTGGGCGGCAACATGCCTACTTTGGCATCACGCTCTGGACGACCGTAATCACGCTGGCTCCAATCGGCAAACTCCTGTACGGCCAACGTCCGAGCCACAATCAACTCTCCGGCCTGAGGCGTCAACACAAACTCCACTCCTTCAGGCGGCAACAGTTTATTTTTAGCCACCACCACACTGGAAAGCTGCGGTTCGCGCGAGACTACATAACGGGCTCGCAGGCCTTGAGCGCGCCAGGCTTTCTTGATCTGCATACCCACGCGCTCCAGCCAAGCCGGGCGTCCTTCGCCATACCAGCTAAAGCCAAAATGGCATTGCTCATTATTTAGTTCAGTTAGGGTTCGCCCAGCGAGCTCGCTTACAGCGGAGGGTGAAGTGGCCAGGCGGCCTAAAACCTGCGCCAGCTTAACCGTGCCGGCGAGCTGAGCCATAAAATCAGCTGGCAACTCTGCTTCCACCTGCGCAAAACGACCGGTAACGTGTTGCCACGCCAGGGAAACATTTTCCCGCTGGGCCACTGACGCTATTTCAGCCACTGAAAGCTCCGGCTCCCGGCCGAGGATAAAAATATATTGGGGCATAAGACTGCTACCAGTATAGCATGGCTAGCCTTGCCAAAGACTTATAGCCATGCTAAACTCTCGCCAGAGCGCTCAAGCTTTGAGCGCGCCATGTCCGATGTACATCGGACCCTGACAGGTTAAGAGGGGTTTTACTTGCCAGGGCAGCTAAATATTAGAGCGTTTTTATTATCCCTGAAGTATATATGCCCAGTAACAAAACTTCACCAAGCTCACCCAGTACCAGAGCCAGCTCGGTACCGGGTATCGCCTTAGGGACAACTTAACGATTAGCAAGTAACTCGGCAGTATTCACAGGCGCAGCTCTTGGTGCTTGGGCTCACTGGGTGCTAACAAGGAAAATCTCAATCTTCTTATGAATT
>JACRFN010000023.1 GCA_016217875.1 Candidatus Kerfeldbacteria bacterium | reverse complement strand
TTGATTTTTGAAGGTAGAAATTATAAAGTAAAAATAGATTCTTCGGGAAATATTCTTAAAACCGAGGTCAAAGGAATTAAAGTTGAAGAAGATGATTAGGGCGGCGGCTCGTCTGCGAAGCGGATCGGAAGCGAGGGCGGGGCGGGAATTCATTTTCCCCACACCCCTTTTTCTTCCCGCCCCGCCCGAGCGGAAAAGTTTTCTGTTCTGCCGCGCGAAGCGCGGCAATCAAAATTCAAAGTCCGGATTTTCGTCAAAGAAAGTTCGGATTTTAACCAAAAGGCACCGCATCAAATCGGAATTCAAATTTCCGCAAAAAATATGATATAATCCAACTACGATGAAATTCCTAAAGCCAAAAGCAATTTTAGTGGGCGGTCTGCTTACGAGTTTGTTCATGGGAGCTATTTTCGTGTCCTGCCATTCCGTGACAATGCCCAACACCGACAGCGCCGGTAATTCACTTGCCTTACCAATCACCCAAAGCCTTAATGAACCTTGCTGTGTGGTTCAAGGCGGTAATTATGGTTTGCATGCCTTACCGCTTACAGCAATTACTCCAACTACTCTTTCACTGAATAACATTTCTATTCCTGGAGTCGCTAGCAGCCCCAATTGGTTCCAAGGCAAGCTGATGGCGGATGCGTATACTAACCAAGAACTATACCTTGGCAGTCTGGCTGAAGTACCACTCTATAACTATCTCAAAAGTTTTATAACGCAAGGCCGACTCCAACCTCAGATTTACAACAACCTTCAAGCCAGCGTTTGATTTTGTTTAAACTAGTTTAATGCTAGTCAAAACGAGATCAATTCGCTGATTTTTGTTTTTTTATTATCATTAATTATTTCTTAATTTATGACTACAACTACTATTTCCCCAAGTCCTAATTTTGATGGGGGCACACCACCAGTCAAACAGAGTCTGTTTACCGGCGCCTCGCCTAAACTCACCTTTGTTATGGGTATTGTTAGCGGCGTGGCGGCTGTTAGCCTGATTGGATTTATATTAGCGGCTGTTTATGGTTTACCAAGTAATAACCGTGGAGCAAATCAATCCACTGGTAGCGGCGCGCCGATAGCGAGCCCTACGGCACCTGTACCAAACCAACCGCCAGGACCGCCTGCTAAAGTAACTATTACCCTTAAGTCAGATGACCATATCCGTGGCGAGGCCAAAGCACTGATAACCCTGGTTGAATACTCTGACCTCGAGTGTCCATTCTGCAAGCGTTTTCACCCCGCTATGCAGCAGCTGATGCAAGAGTACGCTGGTAAGGTAAAGTGGGTCTACCGCCACTTCCCGCTCTCGTTCCACGCTAATGCGCAGAAAGAGGCTGAAGCGACCGAATGCGCCGGCAAATTGGGAGGTAATGATAAGTTCTGGGCTTATACAGACAAGATCTTTGAACGTACCACTTCCAACGGTACTGGTTTTGCGCTCGACGCCCTGGTTCCTCTGGCTAAAGAGTTGGGTTTGCCAGAAGCCAAATTTAAGTCCTGTCTTGATAGCGGCGAGTTTACCGCCCACGTGCAAACTGATATTCAGGAAGGAACCGCGTTCGGGGTGAGCGGCACACCGGCCACATTCGTAAATGGTCAGCTGGTCGAAGGCGCGGTACCCTACGCTCAACTCAAACAGATAGTAGAGAGTTTACTCAAGTAGTCTCTGGGTGCTCCCTAAGCTATACCTGGTATGATGCGAGTAGTAATAAAAGCTTTGGCCATAACCTTCAGGCAGTGGCGCTACGCGCTGCTGGCCTTGGTCGTGGCGGCCGGTCTGCTACTCGTGACCATTTGGCTGCCAAATCTGTCGTTCATGTGGTATCTATTCACCGATTCCAGTTTTAGTTGGGCGACGAGATTTGGTATCCTCGGCGGATCACTCACAACCTTAAAACTGAATTCAACCCCCCTCAGCCGAACGATATTGTTTACCCTTATCGTACTGGCCGGTATGAACGTAAGTATGCTCGCATACTACCTGAAGCGACGCATAACTATGGGACGCGAGCTGGGTATGAGCCTCACAGGAACCATTCTCGGGCTTATTGGTGTTGGCTGTGCTTCATGTGGTTCCGTAGTGCTGTCGTCCATCTTCGGCCTTAGTGCTACTGCAGGTTTTCTCTCATTGTTGCCGCTCCGGGGGTTGGAGTTTGGGCTCATTAGTATCTTTTTGCTAGCAGTTTCTATTGTCCTAGTCTCAAAAAAAATTATTAATCTTACGGTCTGTGTACGGTAAACACACTCCTCTTAATAATCAACTTTTTTACTTAAATGTCACCAGACGCCAACCTAAATTCAAAACAACTTAAACGTCACGCACGTCGTCTGAAACAGCAACGACTTGATCATCGTCATAAGTTAGTACGGTTAGCCAAACGAACGCTTACAGGAACCTTAGTCATGAGTGGTCTATTTGGATTTATTTGGTACCTGACTAATCAGCCTTCAGGTGGCGGCCGGAAAGTTATTGCTCGCGCTGGTCTACACTGGCATCCTGAACTCGACATCTACCTTAATAACCTGCGGCAAGCTATCCCAGCCAATATCGGAATCAGCGGGGCGCACAACCCAATTCACACGCACGCTGCCGATAATGTTATCCACCTAGAGATGTCGGGGCTGGTTTATGCTGATGATATTCGCCTGGGTGAATTCTTTAAGGTGTGGGGCCAGACGCTCACCCCGACATGCATATTCAAACAGTGTAACGACTCGGCCGGTACTCTCAAGATGTTCGTTAATGGACAACCAAGTACCGAATTTGACCAGTACCAAATGCACGATAAAGATAAAATCGAATTACGGTATGATTAATTTTTTAAGCGTATTTTATGAAACAACCTAAGCACGTTTGGCTTTACTTTGGCGCACTGCTCCTTATAGTAGGCGGGGTAGTGGCGGTGAGTACGCGGCACGAGCGCATACCACCTGCTGAGAATACGTCGGGCGTCGGCGAGACCGGGACACTTGAAGAACTGCCGGAAGCTCGAGCACCGATCGTGGTTGAGCTTAAGCGGGGCGATACTTTTGACCTCGCGGCCGGTTGGGTGCAGAAGAAACTCGGCAACCGTTCGTACCGTATGCTGGCGTACAACGGCTCAATCCCCGGGCCGCTCATTAAAGTGCCGCAGGGCGCGGATGTAACCATAAACTTCAAAAATGATACGGATATGAAGACCTTGCTCCACTCACACGGTGTCCGGATGGATAACGCTTTTGACGGCTCGCAGACAACGCAAAAGGAAATGGAGCCGGGAGAAATTTTTGCCTACAAACTGAAATTTCCCGATGCCGGCATGTATTGGTACCACCCGCATGTGCGTGAAGACTATGAGCAGGAGCTTGGTCTGTACGGCAACTACCTGGTGGAGCCATCAGACGCCAAGTACTGGAACCCGGTAAACCGCGAGGTCGCTTTATTCCTTGATGATATCCTAATTGAAAATGGCAAAATCAATTTGAGCAGGCAAGGGGCCGACCACACGCTCATGGGTAGGTATGGTAACGTCATGCTAGTAAATGGCGAGACAAATTATACGCTCTCGGCGCAGAAAGATGAAGCGATCCGATTCTATATCACCAACGCCGCCAACACCCGGCCATTCAATTTTGCCATTCAGGGAGCGAAACTAAAGCTCGTCGGTGCGGATGGAGGCGCGTATGAAAAAGATGAGTGGAAAGATTCGGTTATACTCGGACCGTCGGAACGCGCGATTATTGAGGTGTTATTTGACAAGAGCGGCCCATTCGCCATGCAAAATAAAACTCCTGATCAAGCGTATATCCTCGGTTTTATAAACGTATCGGCAGGTCCAGTGGCTGTGTCATATGCTAAAGAATTCGGAGAACTAAAAACGCACAACGCAACCGTACAAAGCATTGCTCCCTTGCGCTCATACTTTGCTGAAGCACCGGCCAAGCAGATAAGGCTCTCAGTTGAGATGAGCGGGCTCCCTATGCAAATGCAGATGGGCGGTCATATGATGCCTGCCTCGCCGGCAGGCAGGCCGGGCGGCATGATGATGGGTGGCTCGATGATGATGGGAGCAAGCCCTGACGGCATTGAGTGGGACGATGCGAATAAGATGACAGGTTCCATGTCCAACACCGATAACGTGAAATGGAAAATTATCGATAAGGATACGGCTAAGGAAAATATG